>DJWG01000094.1:0-845 GCA_002440945.1 Rhodobacteraceae bacterium UBA6236
TGCTGGTGATCCCGGCGATCTACCGCGTTTTCAAGACCTGATCGCGCGACCGCAGAAACCGCGAAACGCCCGGGGGACCTCCCCCGGGCGTTTTCATTTGTGCTGCGGCGTTTCGTGGGCCCCGGCCACTTGGGCTCCGCCCGGAGCGGGCTGAAACGGTCCCCCGGACCGTTTCCGGGACGCCCGCCCCTCCCCGCCGGAAGCCTGCGCCGAAGGCGCAGTCAAGACACCCCGCCCGGCCTCAGCGCAGCCGCTTGATCAGCGCCGAGGTATCCCAGCGCGCGCCGCCCATGTTCTGCACGTCCTTGTAGAACTGATNNCCCAGATCCTTGCGCATCCAGTCGATGGCAAAGCCGTGGTCGAACTTGTCGTCGATCATGGTGCCATGACGGTTGACCATCTGCCAGGAGCCCGCCGCCCCGCCCGAGATCACCTCGATCACCGCGCGACCATCAAGGCCCGCCTTCTCGGCAAAGGCCAGCCCCTCGCTCAGCGCCTGGACCAGACCCGCGATGCAGATCTGGTTGACCATCTTGGTCAATTGCCCGGCGCCGCTGTCGCCCAGCCGCTTGATCGACTTGCCATAGGCCTGCATCACCGGCTCGGCCGCGGCATAATCCGCCTCGTCGCCACCGCACATGATCGACAGCACGCCATTCTGGGCCCCCGCCTGCCCGCCCGAAACCGGCGCGTCGACAAAGCTCAGGCCCGCGGTCTTGGCGGCCGCATACATCTCGGCCGTGACCTTGGCCGACACCGTGGTGTGATCGACGAAACGCGCGCCCGGCTTCATGCCGGCGAAGGCGCCGCCCTCGCCCAGGCAGACCTGCCGCAGATCGTCGTCG
>DJWG01000094.1:877-1866 GCA_002440945.1 Rhodobacteraceae bacterium UBA6236
CCATCACCCCCAGCCCCAGAAACGCAACCTTCGCCATCTCGTCTTCCTTTCGGTCCTTCGATCTTTCGCTCTGCCGACCCGCCCGTCTTGCGCGGGGGCGCGCTGATGTCATGGCCGGACCCTAACGGCATCGGCAGCACGGAGCAAAGCCCGCAACGCCCGCCACCGCCGGAGTTTCGCAAAGCTGGAGGGAAACCATCACCAAAGCGTCGTCCTGCGGCGCTGGTGGCGAAAACAGTCTGATCCGCCGCCCCGCACGGGCCGCCAGCGATCAAGAACCGCTCATGGAGGAATGACGATGAGCTTCTCGCGCCGTAATGCCCTGAAACTGACCGCCGCCGCCGTCGCCACCCCCGTGGTCCTGCGCGCATCGGATACGCTGGCCTCGTCGGGCAGCGTCAAGGTTCTCGCCTGGCAGGATTACATCCAGCCCAATATCGCCGAGANNAAGCCGACACCGGCATCAAGCTGGAGCTGACCACCTTCGGCTCGAACGACGAGGCGATCTCGACCGTGCAGGCCAGCGGCGGCAAGGGCTTCGACGTGGTGTTCCCGTCGATCACCAACGCGGCCGGCTATCTCGACGCCCATGGCGAAAGTCTCTTCGCGCCGATCCCGGCCGCGGTGAACAGCAACGCCATCATCCCGTCGTTCCTGCGCGACAGCGCCACGCTGGGCGGGGTGCTCGCGGGCGAGCAGATCCTGCTGCCCTTCGACTGGGGCACCGAGGGCATCACCCTGAACCGCGCCAAACTGAACATCGCCGATGCCGACATCTCCTTCGGCGACCTGTTCCTGCAGCCGCAGGCCAAGGGCAAGGCGTCGTTCCGGCAGAAATCCTCGCTGATCGGTGCCGGTCTCTATCTGGACGCGATCGGCGACGTGCCCTCGAACCGGATGCTCGACGTCTACAAATCCGAAGCCGATGCCCAGCGTGTGTTCGACGGCATCGTCAAATGGATGCTGGCGCATAAGGAAAACTTCGGCGC
>DJWG01000094.1:1922-2585 GCA_002440945.1 Rhodobacteraceae bacterium UBA6236
CGAAAGAGGGCATCATCACCTGGCTCGACAGCTTCGGCATGCTGAAAGGCGCGCCGAACAAGGACCAGGCGGCAGCCTTCATGAACTTCATGCTTAAACCCGAGGTGGGCGGCATGTTCGCCAACAACANNACACCGGCTACAACTCGGCCGTGGCCGGCGCCGCCGATTTCACCACCGACGAATACCGCAAGCAGTTCAACGAGGTCTATACCCAGGCGGTTCTGGGCAACATGTGGTGGTGGCAGGCGGATACGCCGTTCTACGCGCCGACCGTCAACAAATACGTCGAGATCCTGACCAACGCCTGAGGCGTCCGATCAGAGTGACCATGACACCCGGGCGGGGACCTTTGTTCCCGTCCGGATCGTTTAAGCGAATACCCCCGGAAAAGTCCTGCGAACAGAAAAGGGAACGACATGCGCGGCATGGATGTGGTTCTTGAAGGCGTCGGGATCACCTATCCCAACGGGTTCACCGCAGTGCAGCCCACCGATCTGCGGATCGAGGCGGGCGAGTTCTTTTCGANNCTGCGGCAAGACGACGATCCTGCGCGCGGTCTCGGGCTTTGTCGACCCGACCCAGGGCCGCATCCTGATCGGCGGCGCGGATCAGGCCGGCGTCGGCCCCAACGCGCGGCCGACCGCGCTGATCTTTCAGAACC
>DJWG01000059.1 GCA_002440945.1 Rhodobacteraceae bacterium UBA6236
TGGTCAATGCCGAGCCGGTCGACGCCCTGTCCATGCTGGTGCATCGCTCCGTCGCCGAGGGCCGTGGCCGGCTGATGTGCGAAAAGCTCAAGGATCTGATCCCGCCGCACCTGTTCGTCATTCCCATCCAGGCGGCGATTGGCGGCAAGATCATCGCCCGCGAAACCGTCCGCGCCATGCGCAAGGACGTGACCGCCAAATGCTACGGCGGCGACGCGACGCGGAAGCGGAAGCTTCTGGACAAGCAGAAGGCCGGCAAGAAGAAGATGCGCCAGTTCGGGAAAGTGGAGATCCCGCAGGAAGCGTTTATCTCGGCGTTGAAGATGGATGAGTGAACCTTTGATTGGTTGAATTGCTTGGGCGACCCAGAGATGGAAACTGTCAAATGCCCCAACGGAGCACAATGAGAAAATAGACGACCAAATAGTTGCGGAAATCCGAAAGTCAAAGGCTGTCGTGGTGGATTTGACCTGTGGGTTGGCCCGTCCCGATGGAGGGTGGACTAAAGCTTCTATCGTCGGAGCGCCTAGGGGTGGAGTATTCTACGAGGCCGGATTCGCAACTGGATTGGGGCTGCCCGTTATCTGGACGGTCAAAGATGAACTGTCCAACATCGAGAATGTAATCCATTTTGATGTTCGGCAGTTCAATCAGATTCGGTGGGGAAGCGAATTTTCTGATTTCCGGGAGCGCCTTCAGCTTCGAATTGAAGCGACTTTAGGGCGCGGTCCGATCGGATAACGGTGCTTAAATTAATGGCATAGGCTATCCCTCTGCCCTCATCACGCGGGTCCACTGGACCTTTGCTTTCCGGCCCTCTGACATCACCCCCCCTTGGAACACCGCCCCCCTTCAAACGTTTCCACTGGACCCTCACCCCTGAAGGAGGTTCCAGATGTTCCGGCTTCGTTGGTTGATCGTCCCGCTCTGGATGGGCTGCGTTTCATGCGCGGTCATCATCGCCGCCCTGTCTGCCGGGTGGTATGACTGGCAGACCTTTGTTGTCGCCGCAGGGCTTGCCATGGTGATCGGCGTCCCGGCGGGGATCCTGACCACCCGCTACCTGCGCACCCATCCGCGCCATGGCGATGGCCACCATCCCAGCATGCAGCCCGATCCGCCGCGCTGGATGCGGCTGCGGCGCGGCTGACCCAAGGCGGGCGGAAGCGGTCGCCCGTATCTTCGTGCCCTGTAAGGCGCGGATCGCGTTCCTCTGCCCCGAAGACTGATCCAGATCAAGGCGCGACCCGGCCTCCGGGCACACTCTGGCCACCGAACGCGCAGCCTTTGGCCCGGAGATTTGGAATGAGCCGTCTTTTCCTGATAATCTATACATTGGCCGCCACCGTGCTGGCGGGAACCGGAGTCATTGCGGCGCTGACCACAGGCCGCGTCGATCTGCCTTCGATCCTGATGGCCGCTGCGGCGGGGGCCGTGCTGGCGATTCCGGCGGCGTGGATCGTGGCGCGACGGCTGCAAGACTTGTAAACCTTGAAGGGGGAACGCGGATGACAACAGGCTATACCCGGACGCAGATCGCGCTGCATTGGCTGGTGGCGATCCTGATTGCGGTGCAGTTCCTGATGGCCGACGGGATCGGAGAGGCTTGGGATGCCCTGAAGGAAGGCGAAGCGGCCGAGGGCGGTGGCGGGGGTGTCTGGCTGCACATCCTGGTCGGGTTCGCGATCCTTGGGCTGGTGATCTGGCGTCTGGCGCTGCGGTCGTCCCAGGGCGTGCCGCCGCCCCCTACCGGTGAAAGCGCGGCGCAGGTCATGGTGGCCAAGGTCACGCACGGGCTTCTGTATCTGGTGATGATCCTCATGCCCCTCAGCGGCGGTGCCGCTTGGTTCGCCGGCATCGGACCCGCGATGGCGGTGCACCAGCTTGGCAAGCTGGCGCTTCTGGTGCTGGTGGGCCTGCATGTGCTGGGGGCGGTCTACAACCACTTCATGCTGAGGAACGGCCTTCTGGCCCGGATGACCCGTCCGCGCGGCTGACGTCTCAGTCGAGGAAGTCGCGCAAGGCGGCCTCGAATTCGCGCGGGCGCTCGGCATGAAGCCAGTGGCCCGCGCCTTCGATCTGCTGGAAGCGCGCCTTGGGGAACAGGGCAGTGATCCGCGCGTGGTGTTCATCGCGGACATAGCGGGAATTGCTGCCCGACAGGAACAGCGCCGGGCCGGTATACTGCCGGTCGGTGTCGGGCCAGCCGGTGATCTTGTCCATCTCGGCGTGCAAAAGATCAAGGTTCAGCCGCCAGCGCACCGGATCGGCCTTCAGGTCCAGCGATTGCAGCAGGAAGGCGCGGGTGCCTTCCTCGGAAACCTCTGAGGCCAGACGTCGATCCGCTTCGGACCGAAGCGTCAGGTTCGACAGATCCATCCCCCGCATCGCATCGACCAGATGGTTCTGGCTATGCGCATAGGCGGTCGGCGCGATATCGGCCACCACCAGCCGGTTGACCAGTTGGTCTTCTGTCAGCGCCAGCCACATCGCGGCCTTGCCGCCCATCGAATGCCCCATGACATCCATCGGTTGGCCCTGGGCGCGGATCACCTCGGCCAGATCGGCGGCCAGATCGGGGTAGGCGTGGCTGTCGGCCCAGAAGCTTTCGCCGTGGTTGCGCATATCGACCGCCACCACGCGGCGCGTCTCGGCCATGCGGCGCGAGATCACGCCCCAGTTGCGCGCCGAGCCGAACAGGCCGTGGACGATCAGAAGCGGGGGCAGGGCGGTCGGTTCGCCATAGGTCAACATCGCAAGCATGGGGTCGTGGTAGCGCGATTTGGCGGCTTTGGGAATTCGCTAATTCCGGCTAGGATCGGACGGGCATCAGAAAAGGGGCGCGGGGATGGTCCGATCCGTTGAACAGATGGCCGAACACGTCGCTGCGCTGATGGAGGACCGTCTGAAGATCCGGGGCGCCACGCTGTCAGAAAAGGTCCGGCGCAGCGGTCGCGCCCTGCCGCTTCGGGTCAGGCGCGCCGCTTCGGATCTGGCACTGGCGGCAGAGCAGGCGCACCACCCGAAGCTTGCAATGCAGGCCGATCCGGCAAGGGCGCGGCGCGCCTATGGCCGCTGCCTGCACCACCTGCGCCCCATCGGCGCCGGCGAACGGCGCTGGGGCTATCTTCTTGCGTTGGCGGCGCGATCCGGGGCCGCCGTGCTGGCCGCGGCGGCAATGGTCATCACAGCGATGGTCTGGCGGGGGCTGGTCTAATAGCTGCGGAAAAAAGCCATGAGAAAGGCGCATGAAAAAAGGCCCCCCGAAGGGAGCCTTTTCCAGGACTTGGCGTCCAATCACATGCCCGGATACAACGGGAACCGGTCGCAAAGCGCCTTGACCTCGGCGCGGACCCTGG
>DJWG01000020.1 GCA_002440945.1 Rhodobacteraceae bacterium UBA6236
ACCATTTCCTTCTTGGCCTGACGCGCCTCTTTCTCGCCCTTCTGGACCTGGTTCACGATCCGGCGGAATTCGCTGATGTCGACGCCGACGTATTGGCCCACCTGCGCCATCTCGGCGCGCAGGCCCTCGACCTTTTCGCGCGACTTCTCGATCAGCGACTGCCAGCCGCGACCGGCCTTCGCGGCCATGCGGTCAAGCCAGGCCGGATCGAGTTCGTAACCGCGGTATTCGTCGATGAACTCGCGCCGGTTGATCCGCGCGGCATCGGCCAGCTTCACCATGTTCGAATCGATCGACATGATCTTGCGATTGATGCCGTAAAGCTGGTCGATCAGCGCCTCGATCCGGTTGTTGTGCAGATGAAGCTCGTTCACCAGAAGAACGATTTCCGACCGCAGCTTCTGATAGGCGGCCTCGTCCGCCTTCGAGAAGCTGCCATCCTCGTTCAGCGTCGCCGACATGCGCAGATCCTGCATCTCGGCCAGATGCGAATAGTCCCGCGCGATGACTTCCAGCGTTTCCAGAACCTTGGGCTTCAGCGCGGCTTCCATCGCCGCCAGCGACATGGCCGAGGCTTCCTCATCCTCGTCCTCGTCCTCTGCCCGGACCAGCGGGTTGCCGTCGGCATCAAGCTCCGGCTCGTCCGAGGCGGCGCGGCGCGGGGCCGCGGCGCCGACATCCAGCCCCTCGACCACCGGCGCATCCAGGTCTTCCTCGCCATCGAGCGACCGGCCAAAGGTCGCTTCCAGGTCGATCACGTCACGCAGCAGGATTTCTTCCTGAAGAAGTTCGTCGCGCCAGATGGTGATGGCCTGGAAGGTCAGCGGGCTTTCGCAAAGCCCGGCGATCATCGTGTTGCGCCCGGCCTCGATCCGCTTGGCGATGGCGATCTCGCCCTCGCGCGACAGCAGTTCGACCGACCCCATCTCGCGCAGATACATACGGACCGGGTCATCGGTCCGATCAAGCGTTTCGGCCTGCGTGGTCGAGACCGCGATCTCGCGCGAGGTCGAGGCTTCGACGATCTCGCCGCCCTCGCTTTCCTCGGCCTCTTCGTTTTCGATGACGTTGATGCCCATTTCGGACAGCATCGACATCACGTCCTCGATCTGTTCGGACGAGGCGTGTTCGGGCGGAAGCGCGGCGTTCAGCTGGTCATAGGTGATGTAGCCACGTTCCCGCGCTTCGGCGATCATGCGCTTGACCGCGGCCTGGCTCATGTCGAGCGAGTGGTCGTTGTCCTGATCTTCCGGTTTGACGTCGTCGGTGTCCTTGGCGGCCATGTGGGCTCCTTCAGGTCGGGCGGGCGGTCGGCCCGGAAGTGGCGGCGCGATTCGAATCAGATCTCCGAATCGTCATCCGGTGGTTCTAGCGAATCGCGGGGTCGAATCACAGGGTCCGGCGCAACGCCTGGCTGAGTCTTCCGGGGCAGGTTGCGGCGTTTCACCCATACCTCGGAATCGATCAGCTGTTGCAGCTGCGCCGAAAGCGCCGCGCGGTCGTCACCGGTGTCGTTCATCTCGTCAAGGTTGAGCTTGATGGCGCGGTTGCGGGCATCGGCGGCTTTCATCAGCCGCCAGGTCAGCCCTTCGTCCACCAGCCCTTCCATGTCACCCTCGGCCTCTTCGATCTCGCGGCGAAGCGAACGTTCGCTGTTCAGCTTTGCAAGCTGTTCGGCAAGGGTTTCGATGGCCAAGGCGTCGTTGTCCTGCTGCTTGATGGCGGGAAGAACGACGATATGGGCGCTGTTCATCAGCTTTTCAACGGAAGGACGGCCCACGGTATCGCAGACGCGGGCGAAAAGCCTCCCCGGCTCCTCATCGCCGTGACAGGCCAGAAGCGCATGAAGAAGCGCCTGGTGGCCATCCTCAACCATTTCGAGCCGGTCGAGACTGCCTTCAAAGGGCGCGATCACCTGCGGATGCGAAAGGCAGATCGCCAGGATGGCCTGTTCGCGCATCTGTTCGATCACCCGTTCGGCCGAATCGCGGGCCAGGATCGTGGCCTTGGTTTCGCTGCGGACGATCGGCCCAAGGGGGGCACCGCGGCGGCCACCGGATCTGGCGCCGAACTTGCCGCCCGCCCGGGCGGAGCCGTCGAACCGCGGTTCGAACGTCGCTCCAGACCTGCGGGCGCGGAAGATGTCCTGTTCGAAATCCTGGAAGGCTTCGATGTAATAGCGCCGGATGTCCGGGTCCTTGATCCGCGCGACCGAAGCGCGAAGCGATTTGCGCAGCGCGGCCTTCCGTTCCGGGCTGTCGAAATCCTTCCCTTCGGTTTCGCGCTGCCACAAGAGCCGCACCATCGGCTGCGCGTCATCGAGCACCTTCTGCATGGCCGCCGGACCGCCCGCGCCGATCAGATCGTCGGGGTCCTGGCCCGGGGGCAGCGTGGCGAACCGGATCCCCTGCCCCGCTTCCAGCAACGGCAGCGCGAGATCGATCACCCGAAGCGCGGCGCGCTGGCCCGCCGCATCGCCGTCAAGCGCAATGACCGGTTCCGGGTGGATGCGCCAGAGCATCCGCAGCTGGTCTTCGGTGATCGCGGTTCCAAGCGGCGCCACCGCGCCGGTGAAGCCCGCTTCGGAAAGCGCGATCACGTCCATGTAGCCTTCCGCAACGATCAGAGCCTTGCCCTTTCCGGCCGCTTCGCGCGCGGGAGCATGGTTGAAAAGGTTGCGGCCTTTGTCGAACAGCTCGGTTTCCGGTCCGTTCAGGTATTTCGCGCGGGCATTGGGATCAAGGCTGCGCCCGCCGAGGCTGATCACCCGTCCGCGCGCGTCGCGGATCGGAAAGATGATCCGACCGTGGAAGCGGTCATAAAGGCGGCCCGAGTCGGATCGGGCCACGACGCCCGAGGCCACCATCAGATCGGGCTGGATGCCCTTGGCCGACAGTGCCGTGACCACGGCCTGCGCGTTTTCAGGCGACCAGCCGATGTCCCAGCGGTCCCAGGCTGCGTCGTCAAGGCGGCGCTTCCGGGCAAGATAGGCGCGGGCGGACACCCCGGCAGCGGTCTTGAGATGAAGCCTGTAGAACTTCACCGCCTCTTCCATGACTTGCTGCAGCAAGGTTCTGCGGTCGGCACGTTCGGCAGCGGCCGGATCGCGGGCCGGCATCGGCAGTCCGGCTTCGCGGGCGAGGATCTCGATCGCCTCCATGAAGCCGACGTTTTCGGTTTCACGCACGAAGGACACCGCATCGCCCTTGGCGTGGCAGCCGAAGCAATAATAATAGCCCTTCCGGTCATCGACGTGGAAGCTGGCGGATTTTTCCTGGTGGAAGGGGCATGGCGCCCAGAAATCCCCCTTGCCGGGATTGGACTTGCGCGCATCCCAGGCAACCTTGCGCGCCACGACCTGCGACAGCGAGGTGCGGTTGCGGAGTTCATCGAGGAAGCCGGGCGGAAGACTCATGTCTGGTATATAGGCCGCAGGAGGCGCGGCTGCAAAGACCGGGGGCAAGGCGAGAGCGGAGACGATGCGGGGGCGCTGCCCCCGCGACCCCCGGGATACTTATGCCAAGGCGAAAGGGGAAGCCTCAGCCGTGACCGCCGCAAAGCCGCGCGTGTTCCTGAAGCGCGAAGCGGTCGGTCATGCCGGCGACGTAATCCAGGACAACGCGCGCCAGGGCGGTCTGGTCGCCATCGGCGGCGATCACATCGGGGTGCCATTCGTCGGGCAGAAGCGCAGGCGTTTCGAGGTAGAGCGGGAAGAGGTCGTTCACCACCGCCGTCACCCGCTGCCGTTCGACGATGACGCTGGGGGCGCGGTACATGCGGACGAAGAGGAAGGACTTGATCGCTTTCAGGTTCTGGAAGAGCGGTTTCGAGAACCGGATGATCGGCCCGTCCATGGCGCGGATATCCTCGACCGATTGCGGGTTCGACCCGGCGATGCGGTTCTGGGCGACGGCGATCACGTCTTCGACCATGAGGCCGAACACCCGCCGCAGCGCTTCGTGGCGGCGGCGCATCGGGTCGAGGCCGGGGTAGATGCGGTCGACCTCTTCGAAACAGGGGCCGGTGACGGGAAGCGCGCGCAGGTCTTCTTCGGTGAAAAGCCCGGCGCGCAGCCCGTCGTGCAGGTCGTGGTGGTTGTAGGCCACATCGTCGGCCACCGCGGCCACCTGCGCCTCGGCGCTGGCATGGGTGTGGAGTTCGAGATCCCAGGCGGCGTTCACCTCGGCCAGGGCATAGGAGAGATCGCCCGTGACGGGGCCATTGTGCTTGGCGATGCCTTCGAGGGTTTCCCAGGTCAGGTTCAGCCCGTCGAAATCGGCGTAATGCCGTTCGAGCCGCGTGACGATCCTGAGCGCCTGTGCGTTGTGGTCGAACCCGCCATAGGGCGCCATCAGGACCGCCAGCGCATCTTCGCCGGTATGGCCGAAGGGCGGATGGCCGAGATCATGCGCCAGCGCCACGGCTTCGGCCAGGTCGGTGTTCAGGCCGAGGGCGCCGGCGATGGTGCGCGCGACCTGCGCGACTTCGACCGTGTGGGTCAGGCGGGTGCGGTAGTAATCGCCTTCATGTTCCACAAAGACCTGCGTCTTGTGTTTCAGCCGCCGGAAGGCCGAGGAATGGATGATCCGGTCCCGGTCCCGCTGGAAGGGCGAGCGGAAGGTGGACATGCGTTCGGGGTGCAGCCGCCCGCGCGAGGCATCCGGCTGACAGGCGAAAGGGGCAAGGATCATCTGGTCTTTCTTGTTCATCACGCTTCATGTTCATATATCTCAGACAATTCCCTGAACATATGGCAAAGCCATGACCATGACATTGACCCTGCCCCCGAAAGTCACCCCGCGCGCCTTCGCCCGCCTGGCCGAGATCAACGCCGCCTCCGGATCGCCGCAGGCGCTGCGTGTCGCCGTCTCGGGCGGCGGCTGTTCGGGGTTTCAGTATGACATCCGGCTTGACGATCCGGCGAGCGACGATCTGGTGCTGGAGGGCGAGGGCCAGAAGGTGCTCGTTGATCCGGTGTCGCTGCCCTTCCTCGCCAATGCGACGATCGACTTTTCCGAAGAACTGATCGGGGCGCGTTTCGTGATCGAAAATCCCAATGCCAGCAGTTCCTGCGGCTGCGGCACCAGCTTTTCCATCTGAACCGATTGACCGGCAGTCCCCACCCAGGGCGCGCGCCCAGAGGCCCCATGTTTCTTGAACTTGCGCTGGTGATCGTTCTCACCCTGACCAACGGGCTTCTGGCCATGTCGGAACTGGCCATCGTCTCGGCCCGGGCCACCCGGCTGAAGGTGCTGGCGGAAAAGGGATCGCGCGGGGCGCGCATGGCGCTGAGCCTGCAGGAAAATCCCGGGCGGTTCCTGTCGGCCGTGCAGATCGGGATCACGCTGGTGGGCATTCTTGCCGGTGCGGTTTCGGGCGCGACGCTTGGGGCGCGGCTCACGCTATGGCTTCAGGCCTCGGGCGTGCCCGAACGGTTTGCAGGCACGCTTGGCGTCGGTCTGGTCGTCGCGGGGATCACCTACCTGTCGCTGATCCTCGGAGAGCTGGTGCCGAAGCAGATCGCGCTGAAGAAGGCCGAGGATGTCGCGGTGCGCGTGGCGCCGATGATGGTGATCATCGCGCGCGTGACCACGCCCCTGGTCTGGCTTCTGGACATTTCGGGCCGCGCGGTGCTGGCGGTTCTGGGCCAATCGGGGGAATCCGATCGCGCCATCACCGATGAAGAGGTGAAGATGACCATCGCCGAGGCGAAATCGGCAGGCGTCATCGAACATGGCGAATCCGAGATGATCGCCGGCGTCATGCGCACCGCCGACCGCAGCGTGCGGGCGATCATGACCCCCCGCCGCGATCTCGAGATCCTCGATCTGTCGCGCGGGCCTGCGGTGGCGCGGGCGCTGGCGCAGAAGACCCGCCATTCGCGCCTGCCGGTGCAGGACGGCGGCCCTGACGACATCGTGGGCGTGATTTCGGTCCGCGATGTCCTGACCTATACGTCCTCAAGCGGGCCGCTTTCGGCGCTGGTCCAGCCGGCGCCCGCGGTTCTGGACATTTCAAGCGCGATGTCGCTGATCGAACGGATGCGCCACGAGGTCGTCCACATGATGCTGGTCTTCGATGAACACGGCCATTTCGAAGGCATCGTGACCGCGATGGACCTGCTGGAAACCATCACCGGCAGCCTTGCGGACGAATCCGGCGACGAACCCGCGCTGAGCGAACGCGCCGATGGCAGCTGGTTCGTGGCCGGCTGGATGCCCGCCGATGAATTCGCCGACCGGCTGGGCCTGACACTGCCCGAGGATGGCGATTTCCAGACCGTCGCGGGTTTTGCGCTGGACCGCTTTGGCCGTATCCCCGCGGTGGGCGACAACTTCGAATATGACGGCTGGGTCGTCGAGGTCGCCGACCTTGACGGAATGCGGATCGACCAGCTTCTGGTGCGCCGCGCCGATTGGGCGCCATAGCGCCGTCGCCGAAAATACTCCTGCAGGCACGGAACCGGGCGATGCGCTTTGCGTTGACCCGATTGGTCCAGCACAAGGGAGAGGGACGATGATCACCAAATCCGCCAATGCGCACTGGAGTGGGTCGCTGAAAGAAGGGAAAGGCACCATTTCTTCGGATTCCGGGGCGCTGAACGGCCATCCCTATGGCTTTGCCAGCCGCTTCGAAGGCCAGCGCGGCACCAACCCCGAAGAACTGATCGGCGCAGCCCATGCCGCCTGTTTCTCGATGGCGCTGTCCGGCGTGCTGACCGAAGCCGGGATCAATCCCGACAGCATCGACACCCGGTCCACCATCACCATGGAAAAGCAGGACATCGGCTTCACCGTGACCCGCGCCCATCTTGCCACGACCATCAAGGCCAACGGCGACCGCAACAAGATCCTTGCCGCAGCCGAAAACGCCAAGGCCAACTGCCCGATCTCGCGGCTTCTGAAGGCCGAGATCACGCTTGACGCGACCGTTGCCTGATGGAAGGGGCCGTTCGGGGTCTGGCGTGCCCAGCGGCAGCCCTCTTGCGCCGGGCGTTCAAACCGCGCAAGCCTGCGGCCACCAGACCCGGAGGCGGCAGGAATGAAGATCGCGACCTTCAACATCAATGGCATCAAGGCCCGGGCAGAAGCCCTGCCCGCCTGGCTTGATCAGGCCAACCCCGATGTCGTGGTCTTGCAGGAAATCAAGTCCGTGGACGATGCCTTCCCGCGCGAGCCGCTGGAACAGCGCGGCTATCACGTCGAAACCCACGGGCAAAAGGGTTTCAACGGCGTGGCGATCCTGTCGAAGCTGCCGCTGTCGGACATCCGCCGCGGTCTGCCGGGCGACGATGCCGATGAACAATCCCGCTGGATCGAGGCGACGGTGGAAGGCCCCCGCCCTGTCCGGGTCTGCGGGCTTTACCTGCCGAACGGCAACCCGGCGCCGGGGCCGAAGTTCGACTACAAGCTGGCCTGGATGGCGCGGCTGGAACGCCATGCGGCCGCTTTCCTGAAGGATGAGGTTCCGGTGGTGATGGCGGGCGACTACAACGTCATCCCCGACCCCATCGACGCCGCCCGGCCCGAAGCCTGGGTCACGGATGCGCTGTTCCTGCCCGAATCCCGCGCTGCGTTCCGGCGGATCGTCAACCTTGGCTACACGGACGCGATCCGCACCCGCAATTCCGGCGCAGGGATCTACACCTTCTGGGATTATCAGGCCGGCGCCTGGGAACGGAACAACGGCATCCGCATCGACCATCTGCTTCTGTCACCGCAGGCCGCGGACCGCCTGACCGGCACCGGCATCGACAAGGCGGTCCGTGGGCTGGAAAAGCCCTCGGACCATGTGCCGGTCTGGATCACCCTCGACTGAGCCTCAGGCCGCCCCGGTCAGGGCGCGGGCAAAATCCTCGGGGTCGAAGGGCGCAAGGTCGTCGATCTGTTCGCCCACGCCGATGGCGTGGATCGGCAGGCCGAACTTGTCGGCCAAGGCCACCAGAACGCCGCCCTTCGCCGTGCCGTCAAGCTTGGTCATCACCAGCCCGGAAACATCGGCGATCTTGCGGAAGATCTCGACCTGCAAAAGCGCGTTCTGGCCCGTGGTCGCATCCAGCACCAGAAGCGTGTTGTGCGGAGCAGAAGGGTCCTTCTTGCGGATCACGCGGACGATTTTCGCAAGTTCCTCCATCAGGTCGGCGCGGTTCTGCAAGCGTCCGGCCGTGTCGATCATCAGAAGATCCGCGCCATCGGCTTCGGCCCTGGTCATGGCGTCGAAGGCAAGGCTTGCCGGATCGGAGCCTTCGGGGGCGGTCAACACCGGCACCCCGGCGCGCTGGCCCCAGACCTGCAACTGTTCGACCGCAGCGGCGCGGAACGTGTCGCCCGCCGCGATCACCACCGATTTCCCCGCCGCGCGGAACTGGCTGGCCAGCTTGCCGATNNTGGTGGTCTTGCCCGATCCGTTGACACCGACCACCAGCACGACCTGCGGTTTCTTCGCATAGATCGGCAAGGGGCGCGCCACCGGCTCCATGATCCGGGTGATTTCCTCTGAAAGCGCCGCCTTGATCTCATCGACCGAAAGGCGCTTCCCCATCCGCCCCCGCGCGAGGTTCGCCGTCACCCGCAGCGCGGTGTCCACGCCCATGTCCGAACGGATCAGCAATTCCTCAAGGCTTTCAAGCATCGCGTCATCCAGCACCCGACGCGGCGCATCGTCAGCCGGCGCGCGGCCGATCAGCCGCCCCAGAAGGCCGGGACGGGCGGCTTCCGGCGCAGGGGCCGGGCCGGGTGAAGGGGCCGGTGACGGCACCGGCGCCTCGGGCACATCCGATGGCGCGGGAATGGGCAGGGCGGCGGCTTCCGGCGCCTCGACGATCTCCTCCAGCCCTTCGCCCAGACGCGAGGAGGATTTGAACAGCCGATCCTTGAGCTTGCCGAACAGCGACATGCGCGGCCCCTTTCCCGTGATTATGGTCTTTCCCACCTAGTCAATCTGCACCGCTTCGGAAAGCCCCGCCCTACCCCAAAGCGCGGGACGGGCTGCCCTTTTCTTGCCGCTTTGCCATGCAACCCTGCCGCGCATGAACAGACCGACCCTCCAGCATCCGTTGGCCCCTTTCGCCCTGGCCACCCTGACCCCGGTTCCCTTCCTGCTGCTGGGCGGGTTCCTTGGCGCGACCTGGACGCTTCCGGCGCTGTTGTGGCTGACGGTGGTGCTGATCGCGGCCGACCGGTTTCTGTCCGACACCGCTGACCTGATCCGCTGGCTGCCGCGCCGCAAGCCCAAGCCCGCCCCGCCCGTTACGGAAGCAGCGGCCCATGCGCCCGACCCCGCAGAACCGCCGGTCGAGGAAGCCGACACTGCCTTCCCGGTAGCCGTCAGCGATCCGGCATCGAAAGACGACCGCGCCTGGGATGACATCGACAGCACCATCGCCAGCCTGTTGCGCGACGATCCCGCCGAACAACGCCATGCTGCCTTCAGCCCGATTGCCCCGGACGCCCCGCAAGGCCCCGCCGATGCGGCGCCTGCCGGGAAAGCGCCCGGCACGTTCCGCACCCGCGCGGCTGGCCTGGTAACCGCGCTTTCGACCAGATTGGACGCCATTCGCTCCTCCTCCGGTCGCCCGCTGCGCGACAGCGACCGGCTGTCCCTTGTGCTGGCGGCATCGCATCTGCTGCTGATGATCGCTGCGATCTACGGCCTGTCCGGCCGCGCCGGGTATGGCGTCTTCGGCTGGACGCTTGCGTTCCTTGCCTTCGGCCTCTGGTTCGGTCAGGTCTCGAACGCCAATGCGCATGCGCTGATCCACCGCCGCGACCGCCGCTTGCGGGCCTTGGGCGCGGCGATCTATGCCACGATGGGCTTCGGGCACCACGCCTCGGCGCACCGGCTGGTGCATCATCGCTTCGTCGCCACGCTGGACGATCCGAACACCGCGCAACTGGGCGAAAGCATCTACGGCTTCATCCCGCGCGCCTGGTCGGGCGCCTTCGTCGCAGGGTATGAGATGGAGGCCGCGATCCTTCGACGCCGTCCGCGCCGCCGGATGCCGGCCCTGCATCCCTATGTCTGGTATCTTGCGGGCACAATCCTGACCGCGCTTCTGATCCTGATCCTTTTCGGCATCACCGGGCTTTTGGCCTGGGTGCTTCTGGCAGGGTTCGCGCAGCTCCAGATCCTGCTGGCGGACTATGTCCAGCACTACGGCCTGCGCCGCCGCGCGCTGTCTTTGGGCACGGTCGAGGCGCTGGGCCTGCGCCACAGCTGGGACGCGCCGCAGCCCTTCAGCGCGGCGCTGACGCTGAACCTGCCGCGTCACGCCGACCACCACCTGAACCCGAACCGCTGCTGGTCCGAACTCGACAGCCGCGAGGTTGCCCCGCGCCTGCCCCATTCGCTGCCGGTCATGGCGGCGGTAGCGCTTTGGCCGGGCAAGTGGCGGGGCCTGATGGACAAGCGCGCCAAGGCCGCGATGCGCGCGACCTGACCCCTTCCCGAAGTTGTTCCTTGAGAAACCCGTTGCCACCGCGCAGTCTGGCGCGACTCTGCCCTTATACCCGTGACCTTGATATGCTTCCTGTCCTTCCCCTGACGCCCCTGCGAACCGCCCTCCTTGCGCTTGGCTGCGCCGTCACGCTGGGAAGTTCCGCAGTCGGGCAGGAAACGCCGCCGGGCGCGCCGCTCATCAGCCCGCCGCTCAGCGCCGAAGCCTTCGCGGCCCGCGTCACCGGACGGACATTCTTCTATACCTCGGGCGGAGAGTCCTATGGGGCCGAGCAATACCTGCCCGACCACCGCGTCGTCTGGGCCTTCACCGGCGAGGATTGCACACGCGGGCAATGGTATGAAAAGAACGGCCAGATCTGCTTTAGCTACGAAGACCAGATGGAAGAACAGTGCTGGACCTTCCACGACAGCCCGTCCGGGTTGACGGCTTATTTCCTGGGCGACCAGACCCTGACGCCGCTGGTGGCGCTTCAGCAAAGCCCCGCGCCGATGGCCTGCATGGGGCCTGATGTGGGCGTCTGAAGCCCTGCAACGACTTCCCTAGAACAGGCTGCCTTGCGATCCGCCGCCAGCTTCGGGCTCGGCCCTGGCCTTCCTGCGCGGCCCGGGGGGGGCGGAGGGCGCCGGGGGTTCCCCGCCGTCGCCCGTGGCGCCGACAGCCAGACGGCCATCCTGAAACTCGATCTCCAGCGCCGCCTGCCCTGCCGCCTCGGTCCGCGTCGTCACCACATGCGCGCCCGACCGGATCACCGCGAAACCGCGCCGCAGCGTTTCGGTATAGCCCAGCGTCAGGCGCAGACGGTCCACCGCTTCAAGCCGCTGGCGCAGCGTCTGAAGCCGCAGCGGCAGCGTCTGATCCAGCCGCTGGCCAAGGCGCGAAAGCTCCGCCCGGTGCTTTTCGTTCCGCCGCCGGGCATCCGCGACCGCACGGGCGAAGGCAGGGTCCAGCCGCACGGCCAGCGCCGTGAACCGTTCGCGCAGGCGCGCGACCCGCGCGGCCAGCGCCGGGGCCAGCGCGGTGGCGCAGCGATCGAGCGTCCGGCGTTCCTGCGTGAGGAATTGGCGGATCAGGGTCGGGCGCACTTCCGCCGCAAGCCGGTCATAGGCCGCCCGCTTGCGGGTCAGGCCGAGCATCAACGCCGGGGTCAGGCGATCCCCCCACAGGTCAAGCCGCTGCCGCGACGGGCGCACCAGCGCCTCGGGCCGGCCCATCGCGCGGGCCAGGTCGGTCAGCCGCTGTCGCCGCACCTGCATCCGGTGGACGGCTGCCCGCGTCATCCGCGCGCCCTGTTCATCGGTCCAGGCGATCAGGTCGGCCCGGACCGGCACCGCCATTTCCGCCGCCGCCGTAGGCGTCGGCGCACGCCGGTCGGCGGCATGGTCGATCAGCGTGGTGTCGGTTTCATGCCCCACCGCCGAAATCAGCGGAATGCGCGAGGCTGCCGCGGCCCGGACCACGGCTTCTTCATTGAAGCCCCAGAGGTCTTCGATCGACCCGCCTCCCCGCGCCACGATCAGCAGATCGGGCCGCGGAATCGCGCCGCCGACCTCCAAGGCGTTGAACCCGGCGATGGCCGCCGCCACTTCGGGCGCGCAGCGATCGCCCTGAACGGCGACCGGCCAGATCAGCACCCGGCGCGGGAAACGGTCGCGCAGGCGGTGCAGGATATCGCGGATCACCGCGCCCGAAGGCGAGGTGACGACGCCGATCACTTCGGGGAGGTAAGGGATCGGCTTCTTGCGCCCCGCATCGAACAGCCCCTCGGCCGCCAGTTTCGCGCGGCGCTTTTCCAGCATCACCATCAGCGCGCCAGCGCCTGCCGGCACGATATCCTCGACGATCAGCTGGTATTTCGACTGCCCGGGAAAGGTGGTCAGCTTGCCGATGGCGATGACCTCCATCCCCTCTTCGGGGCGCACCGACATCCGTGCCGCCTGGCCCTTCCAGCTGACGGCGGCGATGACCGAACGGTCATCCTTCAGGTCGAAATACAGATGCCCCGATGACGGCCGCGACACGCGGCTGATCTCGCCCCTGACGCGGACATGGCCGAATTCGCCCTCGATCACGCGCTTCACCGCGCCCGAAATTTCGGACACCGTGAATTCATGGGCATTGCCGCGCGAAGGCTCGGCGCTGTCTTCGAAGATGTCCATCGTTTGCTTGTCTCCGGGCTCGGGCCACCTTAGAACGCCGGAAAGGCAACGCCAAGGGAGGCCGGTCGCATGAACATCCTGGTGCTGGGCAGCGGCGGGCGCGAACATGCGCTGGCCTGGGCGATCAAGCAGAACCCGAAATGCGACCGCCTGATCGTGGCGCCCGGGAATGCCGGGATCGCGACGCTTGCCGAATGCGCCAGCCTAGACATCCTCGATGGCGCGGCGGTGGTGGCCTTTGTCGAACAGAACACCATAGATTTCGTGGTGATCGGGCCCGAAGCGCCACTGGCCGCAGGTGTGGCGGATGCGCTGCGGGCGGCGGGGGTGCTGTGCTTCGGCCCTTCGGCCGCAGCGGCGCGGCTTGAGGCCTCAAAGGGCTTCACCAAGGAAATCTGCGACGCCTGCGGCGCCCCCACCGCGGCCTGGGCGCGCTTCGACGCCGCCGAACCGGCCCGCGCCTATCTGCGCGAAAAGGGCGCGCCGATCGTGGTCAAGGCCGATGGCCTGGCCGCCGGCAA
>DJWG01000026.1 GCA_002440945.1 Rhodobacteraceae bacterium UBA6236
TCGATCCGATCGCGCTGGCGCCGCTGTTCGTGGCGCTGACCCACGGCATGGACGAGGCACACAAGCGCCGGATGGCGCTGCGGGCCTGCGTCATCGCCGTGATCCTGATGACGCTTTTCGGGCTCTTGGGCGATCGTATCCTGGGTGCGGTCGGCATCTCGATGCCCGCCTTCCGCATTTCGGGCGGCATCCTGCTGTTTGCGACCGCGCTCGACATGCTGTTCGAACGCCGCACTCAGCGCCGCGAGGGCCAGCAGACCGACCCGGAACACGACCCTTCGGTCTTTCCGCTGGCGACGCCGCTGATCGCCGGACCGGGCGCCTTCACCACGATGATCCTTCTGGCCAACACCCAGAACCAGACGCTGGCCCATGTCGCTTCTGTCCATCTGGTGATGGTCGTTGTGGTGTTCCTGACCTTCCTGTTCTTTCTTGCCTCCAGCTTCATCGCGCGGGCGCTTGGCCGGACCGGAATCGTGGTCATCACCCGGCTTCTGGGGATGCTTCTGGCGGCGCTGTCGGTGCAGTTCGTTCTGGACGGGATCAAGGGCACCGGCATGATCGCCGGCTGGGCAGGCTGATGGCGATGGGCACGGACCAGTCCCTTCAGGCGATCTACCTCGTGGTCCTTCTGGCCGCGGTCGTGGGAACGCTGTTCTTCGGAAACCGCCAGTCGCTGGGCAAGACCGTCCAGCAGATCGCCATCTGGGCGATGATCTTCCTGGGTGTCATCGCCGCCTATGGGCTTTGGGGCGACCTTCGCCGCCAGATCGTGCCGGGCGCCGCCCGCGTCACCGCGTCCGAAGTGGACATTCCCGCATCCGAAGACGGGCATTTCTATGTGAAGGTGGCGATCAACGGCACGCCGATCCTTTTCGTCATCGACACCGGCGCCTCTGGGATCGCGCTGACGCGGGCGGACGCCGCGAAGGCCGGGATCGACACAGGCGCGCTGGTCTACACCGGGCAAAGCCAGACGGCGAATGGCGTGGTGCCGACCGCCTCAGTGCGCCTTGACACGGTGGAGCTGGGCGAGTTCCGCGACCAGCGCGTTCCCGCTTCCGTCATCGGCGGGGATCTTGATGTTTCGCTTCTGGGGATGGCGTATCTGACGCGCTACGAGGTGACTTTCACCCGTGACCGGATCGTGCTGAAACGCTAGCGGCGGAACATCCCGCCCGCGGCGCGGGTTTCCTGTCCTTTCGGAAGCGGAAGGACAAGGACCATGCCAGCCAGGACAGTGGAAATGCATGCCCACAAGACGGGCGCCTACATGGCGCTTCTTGCCGAACTGATCGTCGATTTCATCATCATGTATCTGGTGATGTTCACGATGATCGCCACGCTCGACCACTTCTGGAACAACATCAATACCTTCTACATGACCCTGATGATGGTGGCGCCGATGGCGGTGGTGATGCTTGTCGCCATGCCGTCGATGTTTCCCGACCGCAGGTCCAATGTGGCGCTGGTGATCGGGGCGGCGCTGGTCTTTGCGGGCGCCTTCTACGCCATGCGCGATCAGACCCTGGTGGGAAATACCCAGTTCCTGAGGTCGATGATCCCCCACCATTCCGGCGCGATCCTCATGTGCCGCGAGGCGCCGGTGGATGATCCGCGCATCCTCGACCTCTGCCGCCGGATCATCGACAGCCAACAAAAAGAGATCGCCGAGATGCAGGCGATCCTCGCCGCGCCGCGCTAGGCTAGCCCTGCCCGCCAGAACGCGATTTCATCTGCCAGCGGCCTGACTCCTCGCTCCAGTATTCGGCCTGAACCTGTTGCGATGTCAGGCTTTTCCACTGCACGCGGGCGCGGGCCAGCGCATCGGGATCGTTGCCGTCAAACAGGATGCAGACCCGTTCAAGCGCCCCGCATTCCGCCGCCGCGACCTCGGCCCCGTCGATGGCCATGAGACATTCTGCGGCGTTGGGGATCGCGGGCCCATCGGTCAGAAGCACCGGTTGCAGCGCGTCATGCGCGCCGCCCGCAAGGCCGTGCGGCAGGAAACCGTCGTCACTGCCTGTCCAGAGCGCGCGGTCGATCTCTTCCAGCCGCGAAGGATTGCCGCCCCGCACCACCACCCGCCAGCCCGCCGCAAGCGAACGGTCGATCAGCGTCGCAAGGGTCTGGTCGACGCCGCTGTAGGTCAGGTGGTAAAAGCGGGTGGCGGCGGCCATCAGGCTTCGAACCGGTCGCGGATCAGCCGGTCAAGCGCCATGACGCCCCAGCCGGTAGCACCCTTGGGCGCAAGCACGCTGCCCGTGGACAGAAGCGCCACGCCCGCGATGTCCAGATGCACCCAAGGGGTTTCGTCCTTCACGAAGCGGCGCAGGAAATGCGCGGCCGTGATCGACCCGGCGGGGCGACCGCAGGAATTGCGCATGTCGGCCAGACGCGATTTCAACAGCGCATCGTATCCCGGCCCCATCGGCATCCGCCATGCGCCCTCGCCTTCCGCTTTCGCGGCGGCAAGGAAGGCATCGCAAAGCGCGTCGTCATTCGAAAACACGCCGGCGTTTTCGTGGCCCAGACCGACGATGATGGCGCCGGTCAGCGTCG
>DJWG01000018.1 GCA_002440945.1 Rhodobacteraceae bacterium UBA6236
CGTCGATGAAGAGGATCGCGTCGGGATGTTCTTCCAGTTCCTTGACGACGGCCTTCAGACGTTCCTCGAAGTCACCACGGTAGCGGGTTCCGGCCAGAAGCGCACCCATGTCGAGCGAGAAGATCGTCGNNACCAGCAGCGGGTTGTTCTTGCGGCGGCGGCACAGCACCTGGATGCAGCGTTCCACCTCGGCGTCGCGGCCGATCAGCGGGTCGATGTCACCCTTGTGGGATTTGGCGTTCAGATCGACGCAGTATTTCGCCAGCGCCGATTCCTTGGCTTCGCCATCTGTCACCGGCTTGGAATCTTCGACCGGGTCGGAGGCGCCGGAAATGGGCCGGTTTTCGCCGAAGGACGGATCCTTGGCCACGCCGTGTGCGATGAAATTCACCGCGTCATAGCGCGTCATGTCCTGTTCCTGCAGGAAATAGGCCGCGTTCGATTCGCGTTCGGCAAAGATCGCGACCAGCACATTGGCCCCGGTCACTTCCGTCCGGCCCGAGGACTGGACGTGGATCGCGGCGCGCTGGATGACGCGCTGGAAGGCGGCGGTGGGCACCGCTTCGGACCCTTCGACGGTTGTCACCAGCGTCGAGAGGTCGTCGTCGATGAATTCGACCAGCGTGCGCTTCAGCTCTTCAAGATCGACCGAGCACGCCCGCATCACCCGCGCGGCGTCGGGTTCGTCGGTCAGCGCCAGCAGAAGGTGTTCCAGCGTCGCAAGTTCGTGCTTGCGGGAATTGGCGAGTGCGAGAGCCGCATGGATCGCCTGTTCCAGCGTGTTCGAGAATGACGGCATGATCCATGCTCCTTTCTGCGGGTCGGGCAGGCGTGGCCCTTGCCACAGACCATGCGCCGATCCTCGTATTCATATGCTTAAGGTTTGGTGGAATTGCGTCGGCTTCAAGCTGTTTTTGCAGTTAATTCACATCCGGACGGTCCCCGTCGCAAAATGTGAACAAAACCGCTAGCCTCGGAAACCATTGCGACGGGCGCGGAGTTCCGTGAACACCGCAAGATCGCTTGCATCCTGCATTCCCAAGGCGGATTTCATCTCGGGCAGGGCGGCCCGGAGGAAGGGGTTGGTGGCGCGTTCTTCCGCCAGCGTCGCAGGGACGGTATAGCCACCCGCGGCGCGGACATGATCTATGGTGTCGGCGCGGGTTTTCAAGGCGGCGTTGTCGGGCTCGACCGTCAGCGCGAAACGGGTGTTGGTGGCGGCATATTCATGGCCCGAAAAGATCCGGGTGCCGTCGGGCAATTCTATCAGCCGGGTGAGGGTGTCCCACATCTGGGCGGGGGTGCCTTCAAACAGGCGGCCGCAGCCCATGACCATCAGGCTGTCGCCGGTGAACAGCGCCCGCGCCTCGGGGAAATGATAGGCGACATGGCCGATCGTATGGCCGGGCACGTCGATCACATGGCCCTGCTGCATCCCGATTCGCACCGTGTCGCCCGGTGCGACGGCCAGATCCAGCGGCGGCAGGCGATGCGCATCGGCGGCGGCCCCGATGACATGGGCGCCGGTCGCGGCCGCAAGCGCCTCGACGCCGTCGATATGGTCGCTGTGATGGTGGGTCAGAAGGATATGGCTGGCCTTCCAGTCCCGCGCCGCAAGTTCGCGCAGGATCGGCCCCGCTTCCGGCACGTCGATGACCGCCGTCGCCCCCGAGGCCAGATCATGCGCGAGGTAGCTGTAGTTGTCGGACAGACAGGGCACGGTGACGATCTGGAATGTCATGGTATTTCCTGCCGGGTTTCGTATTCTTCGCGCCTGATTGTGCCGATCCTTCGGACGCTTGCAATGCATCTTGACGTACTCGACCTGCGGAATTTCTACTATCGCACCCCCTTGGGGCGTGTGGCGCAGCGTGCGATCCGCGATCAGATGCTTGCGCTCTGGCCCGAGGCGAAAAGCCAGACCGTCATCGGCTTCGGCTTTCCGCAGCCGCTCTTGCGCCCCTATCTGGAAGACGCGCGGCGGGTCATCGCCTTGATGCCCGCGCAGCAGGGCGTCATGCCCTGGCCCGCGGGGGCTCCGAATGTCTCGGTCCTGTGCGAGGAAACCCAGTGGCCGATCGAGACGGGGCGCGCCGACCGGCTTCTGGTGCTGCACGGGCTGGAGTTTTCGGAAAACACCCCCGCGCTTCTTGAGGAATGCTGGCGCGTGCTGGGGCCGGGGGGGAGGGCGATCTTCGTCGTGCCAAACCGCTCGGGCCTCTGGTCGCGGAGCGTGGGCACACCCTTTGGCCACGGCCATTCCTACACCATGGGCCAGCTCGAGGCGCAGCTGCGTCGCCACAACTTCACCACCGAACGCCAGCAGGTCGCGCTGTTCGGCCCGCCCAGCAACGCGCGGTTCTGGCTGCGGACCTCTCAGGCCTGGGAAAACTTCGGCCGCCGGGTGTCGGGCGTGGTGGCGGCGGGCGTGCTGATGGTCGAGGTGTCCAAGCAGCTTCACGCGCCGCACCGCCCCGGCCTGCGCGCCGTGGTCCGCAAGCCTATCGCCGTGGCGCTGCCAAAGCCCGTGGCCGAGCCGACCTGAGGCATTTACCGGCCATTCGGGCGGGCTTGTCCCGGTCAAGGATTCGTCGCCGGGGTTTCCCGATGGAGTGCCCTCTGTGGCCCTTGCGACACCCTTTCCGAATGTTGCCGCAAACATCTCCCGATGCGGCAGGAAAGGGTCGGAAAACGCTCACTTTCGCGTGCGCAAGGCGGTTGCGGGGGGGCGGATGACCTGCTACACGGACGCCGAATTTGGGCGCACGGGCTGTGCGCCGGTGCAAAGTCTGCCCGCCGACAGGGTCGGGGCAGCCAAATGAAATCGGAAGGGTGGACGTGTCCGAACCAGCTTCGATCTCTGCGGGCGTTGCCGGTCGCTATGCGACTGCGGTCTTCGAGCTCGCCCAGGAAGGCAAGGGCCTGAAGGCACTGGAAAAGGACGTGGATGCGCTTGACGCCGCGCTGTCGTCCAGCGCGGACCTGCGCGACCTGATCAATTCCCCGATCTATTCCCGCGAAGACCAAGCGAAAGCCGTGGCCGCCATCGCCTCGCGCATGGGCCTCGGCCAGACGCTGGTCAGCACGCTGGGCCTGATGGCCGCCAACCGTCGGCTGTTCGTCCTGCCGCAACTGCTGGCCGCGCTGCGCGCCCGCATCGCCGAGGCGAAGGGCGAAGTCACTGCCGAGGTGTGGTCGGCCCAGCCGCTCAGCGCCTCGCAATCCTCCAGCCTCGCCGCCGCTCTGAAAGAGCGCGTCGGCAAGGACATCAAGTTGAAGGCAGCCGTCGATGAAAGCCTCATCGGTGGTCTTGTCGTGAAGGTGGGCTCGAAGATGATCGACACCTCGATCCGTTCGAAGCTCGCGTCTCTCCAGAATGCAATGAAAGAGGTCGGATAANNGAATCCAAGCCGCAGAGATCTCTGCAATCCTGAAGGAGCAGATCCGCAACTTCGGTCAGGAAGCCGAGGTCGCCGAAGTCGGTCGCGTGTTGTCGGTCGGCGACGGTATTGCGCGGGTCCACGGCCTTGACAACGTCCAGGCGGGCGAAATGG
>DJWG01000056.1 GCA_002440945.1 Rhodobacteraceae bacterium UBA6236
GACGCCCTACAACACCTATGTCATCAATGCGCTGCCGCCGACCCCGATCGCCAACCCCGGGCTCGCCAGTATCGAGGCGGCGCTGCATCCTGAAAAGACCGATTATCTGTATTTCGTCGCCGACGGCACGGGCGGTCACGCCTTTGCCGCCACGCTGGAGGAGCATAACCGCAACGTGTCCGCCTGGCGGAAGATCGAGGCGGAGCGGGGCGAGGCCAATCAGGGCGGGACGCAGGACGGGGGTTAACGAAGTCTTTCCGGTGCGGTCGCAAGTCATTGTAATAGCTAGATTTACTTGACTCCAGCGCCCGTCTTGGGCTAGATTTTCTTCCATGCTGGGACAAATGGGCAAGCGGCACCGGGACAACCGGGGGCCGCTTTTCCTTTGTCCGCTCGTGCCGGAGGGGGCCAAGCATGAGAGGCGGGCAGAGGCAATATGGCAGATGGGTGTGGTGGGGCCACAAAGCGGGTTGGGGAAGGGGATCCCCAGGCGGCGGATGATTTCCTGCCGCGGGTCGAGGCGCTTTACCGGGATACGGCGGAAGAGCTGTTCCGGGCGCTCGACGATCTGAAACTGGGCAAGACAGAGGTGCTGAAACCGCTGGTCGGGCAGGTCCGCGACTTGCGCGGGGTGATTCAGCTTGTGCTGGAGGAAAGGACGAAAGTTGCGAAACTCCGCAAACAGGACGACGGCGTCGTTTACCACTACGCGCTTGATTTTGAAGCCGCACGGGCTGAGATCGGGCGCCGCCTGGCTTGCCTGCGCGACGCAGGACCAAGTGGATGAGTTTCTGGGTGGCCTGAGCCGGGATGGGCTGATGTCGCTGCCCTGGCTGTTCGAGTTCTGGGCGCTGCCGCATCAGTTGCCGCCCGAAGGGGCCTGGAAAAGCTGGGTCATCATGGGCGGGCGCGGCGCGGGGAAGACGCGGGCGGGGGCCGAATGGGTGCGCGCCGAGGTGGAGGGCGCGCGGCCACTGGACCCCGGTCGGGCAAGGCGCGTGGCGCTGGTGGGTGAGACCATCGATCAGGTGCGCGAGGTGATGATCTTTGGCGACAGCGGGATCCTGGCCTGTTCGCCGCCGGATCGCCGCCCGGTCTGGGAAGCCACGCGGCGGCGGCTGGTCTGGCCGAACGGCGCGGTGGCGCAGGTGTTTTCGGCGCATGACCCCGACAGCCTGCGCGGACCGCAGTTCGATGCGGCATGGGTCGATGAGCTGGCGAAGTGGAAGAAGGCGGAAACCACCTGGGACATGCTGCAATTCGCGCTGCGTCTGGGCGACAATCCGCGTCAGGTGGTGACGACGACGCCGCAGAACGTGCCGGTGCTGAAGGCGATCCTGAAGAACCCCTCGACGGTCGTGACCCATGCGCCGACGGAAGCGAACCGCGCCTATCTGGCGGCGAGTTTCCTGGAGGAAGTGCGTGCGCGCTATGAGGGATCGCGGCTGGCCCGGCAGGAACTGGACGGGGTGCTGCTGGAGGATGTGCAGGGTGCGCTGTGGACGACCGCGATGCTAGAAGGGGCACGGGCGGAACGGCCTGCCGCCTTCGACCGAGTGGTGGTGGCCGTCGATCCGCCGGTGACGGGGCATTCGGGGTCGGACGATTGCGGGATCGTGGTCGTGGGCGCGGTGACGCAAGGGCCGCCGCAGCAATGGCGGGCCTTTGTGATCGAGGATGCGAGCGTGTCGGGGGCCTCGCCTGCCGTCTGGGCCGAAGCCGTGACTGCTGCGGCGGCGCGGCATCTGGCCGACCGGGTGGTGGCCGAGGTGAACCAGGGCGGCGACCTGGTGGCGGAAGTGCTGCGGCAGGTCGATCCGGCAATCCCGGTCAAGACCGTGCGCGCAACGCGGGGCAAGCATCTGCGGGCCGAGCCGGTCGCGGCGCTGTATGAGCAGGGCCGCGTGCATCACGTCGCGGGCGCGCGGTTGGCGGCGCTGGAGGATCAGCTGTGCCGGATGACGGTGCAGGGCTGGCAGGGCAAGGGATCGCCCGACCGGCTGGATGCGCTGGTATGGGCCATTCACGAACTGATGCTGGGGCAGGCGGGCGATCTGCGGCCGCAGATGCGCGGGTTGTGAGCCCCCGGCGGGCGGGGTGTTGCAGGCCCAAGGCCAGCGCCGAACGCCCGCCGGTGCAGAAATTAACCGATGGATAAGCATATGGAGCGGGACAGCCGACGGGGCGCGGGAGCCTCGGGCCGGAGACGGCAGGCGTGACGCGACGAGCAGGAGAACGGGATGGGTTGGACTTTTTTCCGGCGCGAGGCGCAGGCGCCGGTGGAGCAGAAAGCCTCGGCAACGGGGCGGGTGGTGTCCTGGGGGTCTTCGGGGCGCGTCGCCTGGAGCCCGCGCGATACCGTGAGCCTGACGCGGACCGGGTTCACCGGCAATCCGGTGGGGTTCCGCTGTGTGAAGCTGATCGCGGAAGCGGCGGCGGCACTGCCCCTGGTGTTGCAGGACGTCAGCTGCCGCTATGAGGAGCATCCGATCCTTGACCTGATGGCGCGCCCGAATGCGGCGCAGGGCCGGGCCGAGTTCTTCGAGGCGCTTTATGGCCAGATGCTTCTGTCGGGGAATGGCTATCTGGAGGCGGTCGGCGATGGCGGCGTGCCGGGGGAGCTGCATGTGCTGCGGTCGGACCGGATGAGCATCGTTCCGGGCGCGGATGGCTGGCCGGTCGCCTATGACTACACCGTGGGCGGGCGCAAGCACCGCTTTGACATGACCGGACATCCCGATCCGATCTGTCATATCCGCAGCTTCCACCCGCAGGACGACCACTACGGCCTGTCGCCGATGCAGGCGGCGGCGGCGGCGGTCGATGTTCACAACAGCGCCAGCGCCTGGTCGAAGGCGCTTCTGGACAATGCGGCGCGGCCCTCGGGGGCGATTGTCTACAAGGGGTTGGACGGACAGGGGCAGCTTTCGCCGGATCAATACGACCGGCTGGTGAGCGAGATGGAGTTGCACCACCAGGGCGCGCGGAATGCCGGGCGACCGATGCTGCTGGAGGGGGGGCTCGACTGGAAGCCGATGGGGTTTTCGCCGTCCGACATGGAGTTCCAGAAGACCAAGGAGGCGGCGGCGCGGGAAATCGCGCTGGCCTTCGGGGTGCCGCCGATGCTGCTGGGCGTCCCGGGCGACGCGACCTATGCCAATTACCAGGAGGCGCATCGGGCCTTTTACCGGCTGACGGTGCTGCCCCTGGCGACGCGGGTCGCGGCTTCGGTGGGCTACTGGCTTTCGGGCTTTGCAGGCGCGTCGGTGGAACTGCGGCCCGATCAGGACCAGGTGCCGGCGCTGGCGGACGAACGCGACCAGCAGTGGAAGCGGGTGGGTGAGGCGAGCTTCCTGACTGACCCGGAAAAGCGCCGCCTGCTGGGCCTGCCGCCGCTGGAGCCTTCCTGATGGCGGCTGCGGGCGGGGGCTCGCGCTATCTGAAGGAGCCCTTCGAATGTGCCCATGAGCACAGGTTCGAGGCAACGGAGCGGATCATGGAATTGCAGTTCGAGAATGTCGACCGGCGGCTGGAGAAGATCGAGGCGATGATCCTCGGCGTCGAGAAACGGTTGTGGATGGCGGTGTTCGGCGTGGTGGGCGTGATCCTGAGCCAGGCGGTCCAGTCGATCCTGACCTTCGGCACGAAATGAGGAGAGACGGGATGCAGGACGGTCTGGAGACGAAATTCGCGCGTCTGGGCGAGGATCTGGCGGTCAGCGAGGGCAGCGTGATCGAGGGCTATGCCTCGATCTTCGGGCTGACCGACCAGGGCGGCGATGTGGTGGAGGCGGGGGCCTATGCGGCCTCGCTTGCGGCGCTTGCGGCCTCGGGGCGGCGGGTGAAGATGCTGTGGCAGCACGACCCGGCGCAGCCCATCGGCGTCTGGGACGAGGTGCGCGAGGACGGAAAGGGCCTTTACGTCAGGGGCCGCATCCTGAGCGAGGTGGCCCAGGGCCGCGACGCGGCGGCGCTTCTGGCGGCGGGGGCGATCGACGGGCTGTCGATCGGTTATCGCACGGTGAAGTCCGAACGCGACGGCAAGGGGCGCCGGCGGCTGGTGGAGCTGGATCTTTGGGAAGTGTCGCTGGTGACGTTCCCGATGCTGCCCGACGCCCGTGTCGGCGCGAAAGCCGACGCCCATGAGGCCACCGGTCTGATGCGCGAAATCGTCGCCGCCTTTGACGCGGCAAGCGCGGCGCTGACCCGCGGCTGAGCGATCCGGCAGGCGCCGGGATTACAGGTGAAAGGACAAGGGAATGGTGAAAACCGAGGCGAAGGCCTTGGCCGGGGAAGGTGCGTCTGCCTTTCCGGCAAGCGAGGTGAAGACCGCGCTGAACGGGTTCCTGACGGCGTTCAGGGGCTTTCAGGACGAAACGACGTTGAAGCTCAAACAACAGGAAGAGCGACTGACCATGCTTGATCGCAAGATGAACCATGCCGGGCGTCCGGCGCTGGCAGCGACGGCCGATCTGGACGTGCCGCACAAGAAAGCCTTCGCCGCCTATCTGCGGTCGGGCGATGATGACGGCCTGCGCGGCCTTGCGCTGGAAGGCAAGGGCCTGAACACCCAGGTCAATGCCGAGGGCGGCTTCCTGGTGGACCCGCAGACCTCGGAGCGGATCCGCGGTGTGCTGCGGTCCACCGCTTCGATCCGCGCCATCGCCAATGTGGTCAGCGTCGAGGCGACGTCCTTCGACGTGCTGGTGGATCACACCGAGATGGGTTCGGGCTGGGCCACGGAAACCGCCACCCTCGCCGAAACCGGATCGCCACAGATCGACCGCATCTCGATCCCGCTGCACGAGCTGGCCGCGATGCCGAAGGCAAGCCAGCGCCTGCTGGACGACAGCGCCTTCGACATCGAGGCCTGGCTGGCCGAACGCATCGCCGACCGCTTCTCGCGCGCGGAGGGCCAGGCCTTCGTGTCGGGCAATGGTGTGGACAAGCCGAAAGGCTTCCTGTCGCATACCAAGGTAGCCAATGCGACCTGGGCCTGGGGCAGCCTTGGCTATGTCGTGACCGGCAATGCGGGCGATTTCGCCACCACCAACGCCAGCGATGCCATCGTCGATCTGGTCTATGCGCTGAACGCGGAATATCGCGCCAACGCGACCTTCGTCATGAATTCGAAGACCGCGGGTGCGGTGCGCAAGATGAAGGATGCGGATGGCCGTTTCCTGTGGGCCGACGGCCTGCAGGCCGGGGAACCCGCGCGCCTGATGGGCTACCCGGTGCTGATTTCCGAGGACATGCCCGACATCGCCGCCAGCGCCTACGCCATCGCATTCGGCGATTTCAAGAACGGTTATACCGTCGCCGAACGCCCCGACATGCGGGTGCTGCGCGATCCGTTTTCGGCCAAGCCGCATGTGCTGTTCTATGCGTCGAAGCGCGTGGGCGGCGACGTGAGCGATTTCGCGGCGATCAAGCTGCTGAAATTCGCCGTCTCGTGATGGCGAGGGGGGCCGGGTGACCGGCCCCTTGCCCCGGGCGCGGGCCGGGGCTGCCCCGTTTCCCGCAGCTGTCCCCTCCGCCCGAGCGATGCGGGGCGACCGGTCCGCGCCCAACCGATGCCGGCGCAAGAGCCTTACCCAGGAGTTGATGATGAACCTGAGCGAGTTGTCGCCCGTGCCAGAGGCCGCTCTGCCGGTCGCCCAACTGAAGGACCACCTGCGCCTTGGCACCGGCTTTGCCGACGAGGCGGTGCAGGATGGGCTTTTGGCCGGATATCTTCGGGCCGCGCTGGCCGCGATCGAGGGACGGACGGGCAAGGCGCTGATTGCGCGGGAGTTCCTGCTGGAGCTTCAGTGCTGGCGGAACGAGGCGCGCCAGCCCTTGCCGGTGGCTCCGGTCGCCTCGGTCGCATCGGTGACGATGCGGAGCCGCGAGGGCGCGGGCAGTCTGGTCGATCCGGGCCGTTACCGGCTGTTGCGCGATGCGCACCGGCCGCAGCTGGAGGGCGCGGGGCTTTATCTGCCGGGGATTCCGGTGGGGGGCCGTGTCGAGGTGGTGTTCACGGGTGGGTTCGGCGTCTGGGCCGAAGTTCCGGCCGATCTGGTGCAGGCGGCGATGCTGCTGGCCGCGCAGTTCCATGAACACCGCCATGAGCCGGCGCCGAAGGGCCTGCCGCTGAGCGTGGCGCAACTGATCGAGCGTTGGCGCCAGGTCCGGGTTCTGGGCGGAGGCGCGGCATGAGGCGCCTCAATCGCAGGATGGTGCTGGAGGGGCCGGTTGCCGCGCCCGATGGCGGGGGCGGTGGCCGGGTGACATGGATCGCGCGCGGCACGCTTTGGGCGGCGGTGGAGCCGTCCATGGGTGCCGAGCGGGCGGGGGAATCGCTGACCCTGTCGGGAGTTCCGGTGCGGGTTTTCGTGCGCGGTGCGCCGGTGGGGTCGCCGGCGCGGCCAAGGCCCGAGGACCGGTTCACGGAAGGAGGACGGGTCTTTCGCATCCTGTCGGTCACCGAGGCCGATGCGGACGCGACCTATCTGGTCTGCCAGGCACGCGAGGAGGTTGTGGCATGAGCTACGGGATGGCGGCCGCGCTTCAGAAGGCGGTCTATGGCCGGCTGGTGGCGGATCAGGCGCTTGCGGCGTTGGTCGGGACGGCGATCCATGACGCGGTGCCGCCGGGGAAGCTGGCGGGCACCTATGTGAGCCTTGGGCCCGAAGATGTGCGCGATGCCTCGGACAAGACGGGGAACGGGGCCTGGCACGACTTTGTGGTCAGCGTGGTGACGGATGAGCCGGGGTTCATGACGGCGAAGGCGGCGGCGGCGGCGGTTTCTGACGCAATGGCGGGGCAACCCTGACGCTGGAGCGCGGGGTGCTGGTCGGACTTTGGTTCCAGCGGGCGCAGGCGCGGCGGGTCCAGACTGGAACGATGCGGCGGATCGACCTGTATTTCCGCGCGCGGGTTGCGGATTAGGATTGCACAAATCGAACATTCCGGCGGACGTTTGAGAGCGTTTTTCCGGGTTTACCTTAAATAATCGGAGAAAATGATGGTCGCTCAGAATGGCAAGGATCTTCTGCTCAAGCTCGACCTTACGGGGGCTGGCTCTTACACGACGGTGGCGGGGCTTCGGTCGACCCGGATCAGTTTCAACGCCGAAACCGTCGATGTGACCAACCTTGAGAGCCAGGGCGGCTGGCGGGAACTGCTGGGCGGGGCGGGGGTGCGTTCAGCCTCGGTTTCGGGGGCGGGGGTCTTCGTGGATGCGGGCACGGATGAGCGCGCGCGACAGATGTTCTTCGAGGGCTCGGTCGGCACCTTCCAGGTGGTGATCCCGGATTTTGGCATCGTCGAGGGGCCGTTCCAGATCACCGCAATCGAATATTCGGGTGCCTACAATGGCGAGGCGACCTATGACCTGACGCTGGCGTCGGCGGGCGCGCTGACCTTCACGGCGATCTGAGCATGAACCCCTTTGCCGGTGAGGTGGCCGTCTGGCTGGACGGCAAGCGCCATGTGGCGCGGCTGACCCTGGGGGCGCTGGCCGAACTGGAGGCGGGGCTGGCGGAAGGCGGGCTTCTGGATCTGGTCGGGCGGTTCGAGGCGGGGCGGTTTTCGACTCGCGACGTGATGATGCTGCTGGTCGCGGGCCTTCGGGGCGGCGGCTGGCGGGGGCGGGCCGAGGATCTGATGACGGTCGAGGTCGGCGGCGGACCGGTCGAGGCGGCACGGGTTTCCGCGCAGCTTCTGGCGCGGGCCTTCACGGTGCCCCAATAGCGATGGCCGGGCTGGATTGGCCGGGGTTGATGCGGGTCGCGCTGATGCGGCCGACGCTTGGGGGGCTGGGGCTGCGGCCCGAGGAATTCTGGCGGCTTACGCCGGCGGAACTGGCCTTGATGCTGGCGGAGCCGCAAGCCGCCCGGCCCCTGGATCGTGCCGGGCTGGATCGGCTTTTGCGGGCATTTCCTGATCGGAAGGATGAGACGGATGCAGGTTGATGGTCTGGACACGCTGGCCGATCAGGCCGCGGCGCTGGAACAGTCGCTGGGCGGCGCGGCGCTGGTCGCGGTGAGCTTTGACGCCGAACTGGGGCGGATGCGCGACAGCATGGCCTTTACCGGCAAGGAGGTGAACACGCTGTCGAACGGGATGGGTCGCGGATTGCGACGCGCTTTCGACGGATTGGTCTTTGACGGGATGAAGCTGTCGGATGCGCTGAAGTCGGTCGCGCAGACCATGTCGGACACGGTCTATTCGGTGGCGATGAAGCCGGTCCAGCAGGCCGTCGGCGGCGCGCTGGCCAAGGGTGTGACGGGGCTTCTGGGCGGGCTTTTCCCGTTCGAGAAGGGCGGCGCCTTTACCCAGGGCCGGGTGATGCCCTTTGCGAAAGGCGGTGTCGTGGCGAGCCCCACCACCTTTCCGATGCGCGGGGCGACCGGGCTGATGGGCGAGGCGGGGCCCGAGGCGATCATGCCGCTGGCCCGCGGGGCCGACGGGCGGCTTGGCGTGCAGGCGGCGGGCGGCGGGCGTCCGGTGACGATCGTCATGAACGTGACCACGCCCGATGTGCAGGGCTTTGCCCGCAGCCAGAGCCAGATCGCGGCGCAGATGTCGCGCGCGCTGGCGCGCGGCGATCGGAACAGGTGAGGTAGAGATGGCTTTTCACGAGGTACGCTTTCCGACGGCGCTGAGCTTCGGCTCGGTCGGGGGGCCAGAGCGGCGGACGGAGATCGTCGCGCTGACGAACGGGTTCGAGGAGCGGAACACCCCTTGGGCGCAGTCGCGCCGCCGCTATGACGCGGGGCTGGGCATGCGGTCGCTGGATGATCTGGCGGAGCTGATCGCGTTTTTCGAGGCGCGTCAGGGGCAGCTGCACGAGTTTCGCTGGAAAGACTGGTCGGATTTCAAGTCCTGCCTGCCGTCGCAGTCCGTGGGGTTTGATGACCAGATTCTGGGAACGGGCGATGGCACGGTGCGGCAGTTCCGCCTGAAGAAGCGCTATGCTTCGGGCGGGGTGTCGGTGGAGCGGATGATCGCGAAGCCGGTATCCGGGACGGTGCGGGTTGGTCTGGGCGGGGTCGAGGTGGCGGCGGGGGTGGATTACCTGCTGGATGCCGGGACCGGGCTGGTCACCTTCACCGTTGCGCCTGCGGTTGGAATGGCCGTGACGGCGGGATTCGAGTTCGACGTGCCGGTGCGCTTTGACACCGATGCGATCCGCGTGTCGGTCGCGACCTTCGAGGCGGGAGAAATCCCGCAGGTGCCGGTGATCGAGGTGCGGATCTGATGGGCTATTCGCAGGCGTTCCAGGCGCATCTGGACGGTCGTGCCACCGCCATCGCCCGCGCCTATGCGGTGTGGCGGAAGGATGGCGTGACCTTGGGCTTTACCGATCACGACCGGGATCTGAGCTTCGAGGGCATCCTTTTTCGCGCCGACAGCGGCATCACGGCCAAGGCGCTGGTGCAGGCGACGGGGCTTTCTGTCGACAATACCGAAGCTTTCGGCGCGTTGAGCCATGAGGCGATCCGCGAGGAGGATATCCTTGCAGGGCGCTATGACGGGGCGGAGGTCACCGGCTGGCTGGTCAACTGGCAGGATGTCGGCCTGCGAGAGGTGAGCTTCCGTGGAAGTTTCGGGGAGATCACGCGTGGAAACGGGGCCTTTACGGCAGAGCTTCGGGGCATGTCCGAGGCGTTGAACCGGCCGCAAGGGCGCATCTACCACGCCCGCTGTTCGGCGGTTCTGGGAGATGCGTCCTGCGGCATCGATCCGGGCCTGCCGGCCCATGGCGCCGAGGTCGCGGTGCTGGCGCAGGAGGAGGGAGTGACCTTCAGCCTCGTCAATCCCGGTGGTTTTGGCGACCGCTGGTTCGAGAAGGGACGGTTTCGGGTGCTGACCGGGCCTGCGGCGGGGCTTTTGGGTGTGGTCAAGGTGGACCGGGCGCAGGGGGCTTTCCGCGCGGTCGAGCTGTGGCAGTCGCTGGGCATCGCGCCCTTGCCGGGTGATCTGGTGCGGCTGGCTGCGGGCTGTGACAAGCGGGTCGAAACCTGCCGGGCGAAGTTCGGGAACCTCATGAATTTTCGCGGTTTTCCCGATATTCCCGGCGACGACTGGAGCATGTCTTATCCCGGTGGGACGGAACCGATGGATGGCGGGAGCCGGCGGTCATGAGCGAGGGGGACGGAATCGTTGCCATCGCGCGGGGTTGGATCGGCACGCCCTATGTCCATCAGGCCGCGACTCGGGGCGCGGGCACCGATTGTCTGGGCCTGATCCGCGGCATCTGGCGAGAACGTCATGGCGCAGAGCCCGAAGCGGTTCCGGCCTATACCTCCGACTGGTCCGAACCACAGGGCGAGGAGCGCCTGTGGGAGGCCGCGCTTCGGCACCTGCGGCCCGTCGATGGGCCGATCCGGCCCGGTCAGGTGTTGCTGTTCCGCATGCGGGCGGGGGCGGTCGCCAAGCATCTGGGGATCGCGGCCAGCTCTGACGCAGGCCCGAGCTTCATCCATGCCTATTCCGGCCATGGGGTCATCGAAAGCCCCCTGTCCGACCCCTGGCAAAGGCGTGTCGTCGCGCGCTTTGCCTTTCCCTGAGACTTTCCGAAGGAGTGCCGTTCAATGGCGACGATTTTGCTGGCGGCCGCGGGGGCGGCGGCGGGAGCCGGGTTCGGCGGAACCGTTCTGGGGCTGTCTGGCGCCGTGATCGGCCGCGCCGTGGGGGCGACCCTGGGCCGGGTCATCGACCAGCGGTTGATGGGTGGCGGTTCGCGTGTGATCGAGACGGGCAAGGTGGATCGGCTGCGGCTGTCGGGCGCATCGGAAGGCGCGCCGGTGGGCATCGTCTGGGGGCGGATGCGGGTCGCAGGTCAGGTGATCTGGGCCACGCACTTCCGTCAGACTGTGGCGACCAGTGGCGGCGGCAAAGGGATGCCGAAGCCGAAGACTCGCAGCTATTCCTATTCGGTCAGCCTGGCGATCGCGCTTTGCGAGGGCCGTATCAGCCGCATCGGCCGTGTCTGGGCGGATGGCGTCGAGATCGCGGCCTCAAGCCTGAACATGCGGGTCTACGACGGTTCGGATGACCAGCTGCCCGACCCGAAGATGGAAGCGGTCGAAGGCGCGGGCCGGGTGCCTGCCTATCGCGGCATCGCCTATGTGGTGCTGGAGGATCTGGACCTGACCCCCTTCGGAAACCGGGTTCCGCAGTTCAGCTTCGAGGTGATGCGGCGCGCGCAGGGGGCGGCGGTGGCCCAGATTCCCGAGATCGGTCGCGATCTGCGGGGCGTGGCGCTGATCCCCGGTACGGGGGAATATGCGCTGGCGACGACGCCGGTTCATGCCGACCGTGGCCTTGGCGCGCGCCGGTCGATCAACGTCAACACGCCCGCAGGTGGAACCGACCTAAGCGTCGCGTTGGCGGCGCTGCGCGAGGAGCTTCCGGCCTGCATGTCGGTGTCGCTGGTGGTGTCGTGGTTCGGCGGCGATCTGCGCGCGGGCCAGTGCCGGGTTGAACCGAAGGTGGAGGACCGCGAGACGGTCGCCAGCCTGCCTTGGCGGGCGGGCGGGATCGGGCGGGCTGAGGCGGCCGAAGTGCCGCGGGTCGATGGCCGGTCGATCTATGGCGGGACACCGTCCGATGCCTCGGTGATCGAGGCGATCCGGGCGCTGCGTGAGAGTGGACAGGAGGCGGTCTTTTATCCCTTCCTGCTGATGGATCAGCTGGCCGGAAACGGAAAGGCAGACCCCTGGACCGGTGCGCCGGACCAGCCGCCCTTGCCCTGGCGGGGACGGATCACGACGGCGGTTGCACCGGGCCGCCCGGGGACCACCGACCGGATGGCGGCTGCCGCTGCCGAGGTGGGGGCGTTCTTTGGAACGGCGGCCCGGAGCGACTTTCAGGTCAGCGGCGGCACTGTCAGCTATACCGGGCCGCAGGAATGGTCCTACAGGCGTTTCATCCTGCATTACGCGCATCTTTGCGCGGCTGCGGGAGGCATTGGCGCTTTCTGCATCGGATCAGAGCTTCGGAGCCTGACGCAAATCCGCGGCGCGAACGACAGCTTCCCGGCGGTGGCGCAGCTGAAGGCGCTGGCGGCGGATGTGCGCGCGATCCTTGGGGCCGGGGTTCGGATCGGCTATGCCGCCGACTGGTCGGAATACCGGGGCTATGACGTGGGCGGCGGCGATTTCCACTTTCACCTCGATCCGCTGTGGGCCGATCCGAACATCGACTTCGTCGGTATCGACAATTACATGCCGCTCTCGGATTGGCGTGAAGGTGACGCGCATCTGGACGGTGCGGGCGGCCAGTCGATCTATGACCTCGATTACCTGCAGTCGAATATCGAGGGTGGCGAGGGGTTCGACTGGTATTACGCCAGTGCCGCGGACCGTGCGGCGCAGATACGGACTCCGATCACGGACGGCGCCTTCGGCGAGCCGTGGATCTGGCGGATCAAGGATGTCCGGTCCTGGTGGTCGAACCCGCACCGGAGCCGCGTGAACGGCGTGCAGCAGGCGCCGACGCCCTGGGTGCCACGGTCGAAGCCGATCTGGTTTACCGAGTTCGGCTGCGCGGCCATCGACAAGGGCACCAATGAGCCCAACAAGTTCCTTGATCCGAAGTCGTCTGAATCGGCCTTGCCCTATGGGTCGGACGGGCGGCGGGATGACCTGATCCAGATGCAATACCTGCGGGCTTTCCTGGGCTATTGGTCCGGCGCCGGCAAGAACCCGGTATCGCCGGTCTATGGGGGGGCGATGGTCGATCTGGGCCGCGCTCATGCCTGGGCCTGGGACGCGCGGCCCTATCCTTGGTTTCCGGGGAATGCGGCGCTGTGGTCGGACGGGGGCAACTATGCCCGCGGGCATTGGCTGAACGGACGGGTGACGGCGCAGCCGCTTGGCTCGGTCGTGGCCGAGATCTGCGCGCGGGCGGGATTGGCGGATACCGACGTCTCGGGCCTTTATGGCATGGTGCGTGGCTATTCGGTGGCGGATGTCGGGCCGGCCCGGGCGGCGCTGCAACCCCTGATGCTGGCCTATGGCTTCGAGGCGAGCGAACGGCAGGGGCGGATCGTGTTTCGGATGCGGGATGCACGGCCGATGCATGACCTTGGCCCGGACGACCTGGCCGAGACCGAGAAGGGCCAAGGCGGACCCGAGGCCCAGCGCGCCGCCGAGGCCGAAATGGCAGGACGGGTGCGGCTGACATACGTCGAGGCGGAGGGCGACTACGAAGGCCGCGCGGTCGAGGCGATCTTTCCCGACGAAGAGACGCACGGCGTTTCGCAGTCCGAAATGCCCTTGGCCCTGACCCGCAGCGAAGGCCAGCGGATCGTCGAGCGGTGGTTGAGCGAGGCCCGCGTGGCGCGGGATGCGATCACGCTTTCGGTGCCGCCGTCGAAGGGCCATGTCGATGCGGGCGAAGTGATCCGCTTCAAGGGCGCGAGCTACCGCGTCGACAGGATCGAACGCGCCGGAGCGATCACGCTGGAGGCGGTGCGGGTCGAGCGGGGGATCTACCGCACGCCCGAGGAAAGCGACGACGTGGTGGCGCCGCGTGCCTTCCTGGCGCCGGTTCCGGTGTTTCCGCTGTTTCTGGACCTGCCGCTGCTGTCGGGGGACGAGGTGCCGCAGGCGCCGCATCTGGCCGTCGCCGCGGAGCCCTGGCCCGGTGGAGCGAGCCTTTGGTCCTCGGACCAGGATGCGGATTATGCCTTCAACACCGAGATCCTGCGACCTTCGATCATCGGCACGACCCTGACGCCGCTTCCTGCGGCGCGAGCGGGGGTCCTGGATCGCGGCCAGCCATTGAGGGTGCGGATCGGGGCCGGGGCGCTGAGCAGCGTTTCCCCAGACCAGATGCTCGTGGGTGGCAACCTGCTGGCCATAGGCGACGGCAGCACGGGCAATTGGGAGGTGATGCAGTTCGCCACCGCCACGCTGGTCGCGCCGGGAATCTACGATCTTGGCCTGCGGCTTCGGGGACAGGCGGGAACCGATGCCGCCATGCCGGCGGTCTGGCCCGCGGGAAGCCATGTCGTGCGGCTGGATGGCGGGCCCGTCCAGATCGGGATGCCCTCGAACCAGCGCGGTTTGGTGCGGCATTACCGGATCGGACCGGCAGGGCGAAGCTATGACGATCCGTCCTATTTGCACCGGCAGGTCGGGTTCGTCGGGCTGGGCTTGCAGCCTTTGTCACCGTGTCATCTTCGGTGCCGCCGGCAAGGGGCCGATCTTGCCTTGCGCTGGATCCGCCGAACCCGCATCGGCGGCGACAACTGGGATGGTTTCGACGTGCCGCTGGGCGAGGCGTCTGAAGCCTATGTCCTCAGGATCATGCAAGGCACCGAGGTCCGGCGCGAGGTCATCGTTTCTGTGGCGCACTGGACCTATTCCGCGACCGACCGGGCTGCCGATGGCGTGGCCGCGCCCTTTGAACTCCATGTCGCCCAGGTGTCCGAAAGCTTCGGACCGGGCCCCTTCGCAAGGATGACGATCCATGAGTGAAACCGCGCAACTTGGTCTTCCGCTTCTGCAGCCCGCACAGGCGCAGAAACATGTCACGGTGAACGAGGCGCTGGTCCGGCTGGACGGGCTGGTGCAGCTGGTGCTGGAATCGGTCACGCAAGCCATGGCGCCGACTTTGCCGACCGAGGGCAAGGCCTGGGGTGTGCCTGCGGGTGCGACAGGTGACTGGGCGGGTCGGGCCGGCCGGATCGCCATTGCCGTGAACGGCGGCTGGGAATTCGTCACCCCGAAGGCCGGATGGCGCGCCCAAGTGGCGGATCGGGGGCTTGGCGCGGTCCATGATGGCAGCCAGTGGCAGGTGGGGCACCTCAGCCTTTCTTCCTCCGGCGCCGGTGTCAGGGTGGGTTTGGTCGAGGTCGACCATGCCGTCCAGCCGGGGGCGGTGACGGCGACGGGAAGCATCATCCCGTCACATGCCCTTGTTCTGGGCGTGACGGCGCGGGTCGTGACGACCTTGACCGGAACCCTGACAAGCTGGGCGCTGGGGAACCCCGGCGCGACGGGACGCTATGGCAGCGGGCTGGGCCTTGTCGCCGGGTCCTATGCGCAAGGGGTGCTGGCCTCACCGATGGCCTTTTACGCGCCGACGCCGCTGGAGCTTGTGGCGAGCGGCGGGAACTTCGGCGCCGGGATGGTGCGGATCGCGGTGCATTATCTTGACCTGACGCTGCCGGGCTGAACATGCGGGCCGTGACTTCGGGCGACATCCGCATGCTGGCCCGCCACCTGACGGGCGTCCGGCTACGGGATCGACCCGATGTCGCCCTGCGGCTGCTCGAACGGGCGCATGTTGCGGACCGATACCGCAAGCGGACCGGCAAGGCGCATGGACTTTGGGGCGACGGCAGTCTGGCCGCCGCGATCCCCAAGGCCAGTCTTGCCGGGGCAGAGACGTTTGTCGCCGACCGGGACCATCTGGAGGCGATGGGCGACGCCCTGGCCGCGATCTTGTGTTGGAAAGACAGGGCGGCGCGGGTGGGGATTTCATCGCGCAGGTTTTCGGCGGGCAGGGTTTTCCGGCGCCAGGAATAGGATTATGTTGAAGGCGCATTAATCACGGAGTGGCAAAGATGGCGAAACGTTCTGCACAAGCAACAATCGCTGTAGCCGATCCGGTCTGGCAGCACATCCGCGACGAGGCGCAGGCAGCGGTTCGAACCGAGCCGCTTTTGGGTGGGTTCTACCATTCGGGGCTGCTGCACCATTCGACGCTGGAAAAGGCGCTGGCCTATCGCTTCTCGATGAAGCTTTCTTCCTCCGAAATGAGCGAGCAGATCCTGCGCGAGATCGCGGATGAAGCCTATTCCGTCGATCCAGAACTGGGTCAGGCGGCGCGGGCCGATATCGTGGCGGTATTCGACCGCGATCCGGCTTGCCACCGGTTCCTGCAGCCGGTCCTGTTCTTCAAGGGCTTTCAGGCGATCCAGGCCTATCGGGTAGGGCATTGGCTTTGGACGCGGGGACGCATGGATCTGGCCTATTTCGTCCAGATGCGGGTGAGCGAGGTCTTTGGCGTTGACGTGCATCCGGGGGCAAGGATCGGGCGGGGGATCATGATCGACCACGCCCATTCCATCGTCATCGGGGAAACGGCGGTCGTCGGCGACAACGTCTCGATGCTGCATTCGGTGACGCTGGGGGGCACCGGCAAGGAAGACGGTGATCGCCACCCGAAGATCGGCAATGGCGTGCTGATCGGGGCGGGGGCAAAGGTGCTGGGCAATATCCGGGTGGGCGAGAGGTCGCGGATCGCGGCGGGTTCGGTGGTTCTGAACGACGTGCCGCCCTGCACGACAGTTGCCGGTGTTCCGGCCCGCGTGGTGGGTGAGGCGGGCTGTGCGCAGCCGTCGCTGACCATGGATCAGTTGCTGGACGAGGGGATCGCCTCGATCCTTTGACAAAAAAGGCCGGGTTTAATCCCGGCCTTTTTCTTTTGGGTGTTCCCTCAGGCCAGCATCGCCATCGGGTTTTCAAGGTTCTCGACGATCGCCTTCAAAAGCTCCGCCCCCAGCGCGCCATCGATGACCCGGTGATCGACCGACAACGTCATCGACATGACGGTTGCGATACCGATCTGATCGCCGTTCACCACTGGCTTGCGGAGTCCCGCCCCGACCGCAAGGATCGCGCCATGCGGCGGGTTGATGACGGCGTCGAAGTTCTCGATCCCCATCATGCCGAGGTTTGAAATCGCGAAGCTGCCCCCCTGATATTCCTGCGGGGCCAGCTTGCGGGTCCGGGCGCGAGCGGCGAGGTCCTTCATTTCGGACGACAGCGCGGACAGCGTCTTCTGTTCAGCATCCTTCAGAACCGGCGTGAAGAGTCCGCCCTCGATCGCGACCGCAACGGCAACGTCCGAGGCCTTCATCTTGAAGATCCGGTCGCCCGCCCAGACGGCATTGGCGTCGGGCACGGCCTGAAGCGCCAGCGCGCAGGCCTTGATGATGAAGTCGTTGACAGAAAGCTTCACGCCGCGCGGTTCAAGCTGCTTGTTCAACTGTTCGCGGAAGGCGAGCAGGTTATCAAGCCGCACATCGCGCCGCAGGTAGAAATGCGGGATGGTCTGCTTGGCTTCAGAAAGGCGCGCGGCAATGGTCTTGCGCATTCCGTCAAGCGGCATTTCCGTGTAGTCGCGGCCTTCGTACATCCGGGCAACCGTCGCCGCCGAAGCCGACGCCGGTTGCGCGACAGAGGCGGCACTGGCGGCAGGCGCAGCCGGGGCTGCGGCTGCCGCGCCCGCCTTCGCGCCCAGAACGTCCGCCTTCACGATCCGCCCCTGGGGGCCGCTGCCGCGCAGGGCGGAAAGGTCGATGCCCCGCTCCGCCGCCAGGCGGCGCGCAAGTGGGGAAGCGACGACGCGGGCGCCGGATTTCGCGGGTGCGGATACTGCAGGTGCGGTTGAGGCTGGGGCTGCCACGTCAGGAGCGGTCGCCGGGGCTGCCGCCGGCTGCGCGGCAGGTGCAGGCGTCGGCGCGGCAGGTGCGGGCGCGGACGACACCGACTCGCCTTCCTCAACCAGCACGGCGATGGGCGTGTTGACCTTCACCCCGGCCGTGCCTTCCGCGACCAGCAGCTTGCCGACCGTGCCTTCATCGACGGCCTCGAACTCCATCGTGGCCTTGTCGGTTTCGATCTCTGCGATGATCTGGCCCGAGGTGACGCTGTCGCCCTCCTTGACCAGCCATTTCGCCAGCGTCCCTTCCTCCATCGTGGGGGAAAGGGCGGGCATGAGAATTTCGATTGCCATCTGTTCTTCCCCCTTACCGGTAGGTGACTTTCTTCACCGCCGCGACCACCTCGTCCGAGGTGATCAGCGCCAGGCGTTCAAGATTGGCCGCATAGGGCATCGGCACGTCCTTGCCGGTGCAGTTGATCACCGGCGCGTCCAGATCGTCGAAGGCCTGTTCCATCAGGACCGCCGAGATGTGGTTGCCGATCGAGCAGACCGGGAAACCTTCCTCGACCGTGACGCAGCGGTTGGTCTTCTTCACGCTCTGGATCACGGTCGCCGTGTCCATCGGGCGCAGCGTCCGAAGGTCGATCACCTCGGCGCTGATGCCTTCTGCGGCCAGCTTGTCGGCGGCCTCAAGCGCGTGGGCCATGCCGATCCCGAAGCTCACCAGCGTGACGTCGGTGCCTTCGCGCCAGATCTTCGCCTTGCCGAAGGGCACGGTGAAGTCGGGCAGGTCCGGCACCTCGAAGGACTTGCCGTAGAGGATCTCGTTTTCCAGGAAGATCACCGGGTTGTTGTCGCGGATCGCGGTCTTCAGCAGGCCCTTCGCATCGGCCGCCGAATAGGGCTGCACCACCTTCAGGCCCGGGATCTGCGCGTACCAGGCGGCATAGTCCTGGCTGTGCTGGGCGCCCACGCGGGCGGCGGCGCCGTTCGGGCCGCGGAAGACGATCGGGCAGCCCATCTGCCCGCCCGACATGTAAAGCGTCTTGGCGGCCGAGTTGATGATCTGGTCGATGGCCTGCATGGCGAAGTTGAAGGTCATGAACTCNNAGTTGAAGGTCATGAATTCGACGATTGGGCGCAGGCCGCCGAAGGCCGCGCCGACCGCGATCCCGGCAAAGCCATGTTCGGTGATCGGCGTGTCGATCACCCGCTTGGCGCCGAACTGGTCCAGCAACCCCTGGCTGATCTTGTAGGCGCCCTGGTATTCACCGACCTCTTCGCCCATCAGGAAGACCTCGCCGTCGCGGGTCATCTCTTCGGCCATCGCTTCGCGCAGGGCCTCGCGCACCGTCATGGTCTTCATCGCCGTCCCGGCGGGCCAGTCGGGGGATGCATCCTTGACGGGTGCGGCTGGGGCAGTCGGTGCCGCGGGGGCAGCCGGAGCCGCAGCGGAAACTTGAGCAGCAGCCGGAGCCGCCGCCGGAGCCGGTGCGGCCGGTGCCGCAGCCTGCGGCGCGGCGCTTTCGCCTTCACCGGCAAGCGTCGCGATGGGGGTGTTCACCTTGACGCCCTCGGTGCCCTCGGCCACCAGGATCGCACCGATGGTGCCCTCATCAACCGCCTCGAATTCCATCGTGGCCTTGTCGGTTTCGATTTCCGCGATGATCTGGCCGGACTTGACGGTATCGCCTTCCTTGACCAGCCATTTGGCCAGCTTGCCTTCCTCCATGGTGGGGGACAGCGCCGGCATCAGGATTTCAATAGCCATTCCTATTCCCCCTCAGGCGTAGATATCGGTCCAGAGCTCGCTCAACGCGGGCTCGGGGCTGGTCTTGGCGAATTCGGCCGAGTCGTTGACGATGGCCTTGATCTCGCGGTCGATGGCCTTCAGGTCATCGTCGGTCGCGTGGCCGCCCGTCAGAAGCAGTTCGCGCACATGTTCGATCGCGTCGCGTTCGTCGCGCATCTTCTGCACTTCCTCACGGGTCCGGTATTTCGCCGGGTCCGACATGGAATGGCCGCGGTAGCGATAGGTCATCACCTCCAGGATGTAGGGGCCATTGCCCGACCGGCAGTGCGCGACGGCGCGTTCGCCCGCGTCCTTCACCGCTAGAACGTCCATGCCATCGACCTGTTCGCCGGGAATACCATAGGCCTGGCCGCGTCCGAACAGCGTCGTCGACTTGGTCGAACGCTGGACGCTGGTGCCCATCGCATACTGGTTGTTCTCGATCACGAAGATCACCGGCAGCGCCCAAAGCTCGGCCATGTTGTAGGTTTCGTAGACCTGGCCCTGGTTCGCCGCGCCGTCACCGAAATAGGCGAAGGTCACGCGGTCGTTGCCGCGGTACTTGTCTGAAAACGCCAGGCCCGCGCCCAGGGGCACCTGCGCGCCGACGATGCCGTGGCCGCCGTAGAAATGCTTCTCTTTCGAGAACATGTGCATCGACCCGCCCTTGCCCTTGGAGTATCCTCCCTCGCGGCCGGTCAGTTCCGCCATCACGCCTTTCGGGTCCATCCCGCAGGCCAGCATGTGGCCGTGGTCGCGGTAGCTGGTGATGCGCTTGTCGCCTTCCCCCGCCGCGGCCTCAAGCCCGACGACGACGGCTTCCTGCCCGATGTACAGGTGACAGAAACCGCCGATCAGGCCCATGCCGTAAAGCTGGCCCGCTTTCTCCTCGAAGCGCCGGATCAGCAGCATTTCGCGGTAGTATTTCAGCAGATCGTCCTTGGACACATTGGGCTTTGCGGCGCTCTTGCGTGCAGCCATACCTCCGGCCTCCCTCTTGGCATGAGATAGTTCAATATTAAACTATTTATACCGCATCCGAAACTGTCATGCGAGTGAAATCTGTATGACATCGCAGATGTAAATAATGCGGTTAGTGAATGATGATCTCGTCCGACCGCGCGAGGCCAAGGATGTCACGGGCCTGCTGATCCAGCAGGTCAAGGTCGAGGTATTCGTCGGACATGCGCCGCGTCAGGTTGGCCATATGCGCGGCCTCGCCCTGCAGGCGGTCGCGTTCCAGCGCCAGGGCTTCGCGTTCCGCGGCAATCTGCACGCGGCGGAACACGCCGTAATCGCCCTGAACGGCGGCAAAGGTGAAATAGGCCCCGGCCGCAAGGCAGAGCCCGTAAAAGATCAGATCGCCAACTGGCGGGCGTTTTCGGTGAATCCGCATTCACTGCCTCGATTGCCGCCTCTTTTCGGGCGGTCTTCCCCGCGAATCATGCCATGGCCGAATCAGGTTTGAAACCCTGTAATTGGCTTGTTCCGACGATTTTCAACGGCTGGGGCGTGCCGGATGGTCCCGGCGGCCAAAGGGCCGCCAGGACGTGCAGGCAGATCACTGCGCGGGCTGGTTTTCCTTCGCCACCGCGTCGAAACCGGCCGTGAAGCCCTTGAGCGAGATGTCCAGGACGACCTTCTGCTTCGGCGCCGCCGCAGGAACCAGCGTCATCGTGGCCTTGGCGCCCTTCTTCAGCGCTTCGATTTCAGCCTTGGTGAAGCCCACGCGCGAAACGCAGCCGATGGGCGAGCAGAAGGTGAACGGGTAGACCTTCGGCTTGGCCGTGTCGATCTGCAGCGTGATGTTGGCGGGCAGCAGGGTTTCCAGGGGCGTGATGATGGTCGCGCCAGCCGCGGCTTCGCCGCCTTCGGGAAGGGCGAGCATGCTGATTTCGGCGGTCGAGGTGCCCTTCTGGTCCTTCAGCAGCTGGTAAAGCTGGCAGGGCTCGGGCCCTTCGGTGACCTTCACGCAGTTCAGTTGCCAGCTGTCGAATTCCTGCTTGGTATAGGTCTGCGGACCGGCGTTCGCTTCCTGTCCCATCGACAGGCCCTGTTCGGGCGCGGGGGCCGCGTCGGTCGCCGCGGGCGCGGCTTCGGTGGCGGCCGGCGCTTCGGCGGGTGCCTCGGTCGTCGTCGCGGTCTGCGCAACCGCAGAGGTTGCCAGCGCCAGCGCCGAAACGACGGTCAACGCGCGAAACGAATGGGAAAGATCGAACATCTGCAAGTCCTGTATATATGGATGTTACGTCCGGGCCTTAGCACGTCGTCGAAAGGCTGTCAGCGTCGAAACGGGAAAGTGACCGTCCCCGGCGCAACAACCCGCCACACTGGTTCGGGTCGGGCAGGAGGAATAGAAAAAGGGCCCACGCCGGGGCCCTTTTTCCGAATTTCTCCCTGTCGGACTGGCCGACTTAGTCATTGCTTGCGACGCTATGCGGTCTGTTTGCGTCCGTCAACAGAATTCCTGCGCGGTCCATCCGCGCCGTGACCGGGAAACGAACCACACGGTCCTGTCCTTCGACTCCTCCCGCGTCCCTTGACGAAAAAAGCCGCGCCATGAAGGCGCGGCCAGTCTGACAGGGAGGAAGACATGCAGCGGATGCACCCAGCGCATCCGGCATGAAACATCACTGGCATGGAATGGTTAACCGAGTATTGTCTGGTCGAGGATTTCGACGGATTTCGGGGGGTTCCCATGACCGATACCAGCATTTTCGTGGGCGGCGGCGGCGAAGGCTACGGCACACCGCAGCAACTCCTGCTCAAATACGGCAACCGCCACGGGCTGATCGCCGGTGCGACCGGAACGGGGAAGACGATCACGCTCCAGATCCTCGCCGAAGGTTTCTCTGCCGCGGGGGTGCCGGTCTTCATGTCGGACGTGAAGGGCGATCTTTCGGGCATCGCCAAGCCGGGCAGCGCCGACAGCAAGCTGCATGAGCCTTTCAGCAAGCGCGCCGCCACCATCGGCCATGACCTGCAATACACCGCCTTCCCGGTGACCTTCTGGGACATGTTCGGCCAGCAGGGCCATCCGGTCCGCACCACGGTGTCAGAGATGGGCCCCTTGCTTCTGGCCCGGCTGATGGAGCTGACGGAGCCGCAGGAAGGTGTCCTGAACATCGCCTTCCGGCTGGCGGATGAGGAAGAGCTGCCGCTTCTGGACCTGAAGGACCTGCAGGCGATGCTGGTCTGGATCGGCCAGAACGCGGCCGAGATCGGTCTGCGCTACGGCAACGTCTCGCCCGCCACGGTAGGCGCGATCCAGCGCCAGCTTCTGGTGCTGGAAAATCAGGGCGCCGCGAAATTCTTCGGCGAACCGGCGCTGGATCTCGCGGACATGATGCAACTGGCCCCGGACGGGCGCGGGATGGTCAACATCCTCGCCTCCGACAAGCTCATGGGATCGCCGCGGCTTTATGCGACCTTCCTTCTGTGGCTGATGTCCGAACTCTTCGAAACCCTCCCCGAGGTGGGCGACCCTGACAAACCGAAACTCGTCTTCTTCTTCGACGAAGCGCATCTGCTGTTCGACGATGCCCCGAAGGCGCTTTTGTCGAAGGTCGAACAGGTCGCCCGACTGATCCGGTCGAAGGGGGTGGGGGTCTATTTCATCACCCAGAACCCCGCCGACGTGCCCGACGACATCCTTGGTCAGCTTTCGAACCGGGTTCAGCACGCGCTGCGGGCCTTCACCGCCAAGGACCAGCAGGACCTGAAGCGCGCCGCGCAGAACTACCGTCCGAACCCGCGTTTCGACACCGAAACCGCGATCAAGGAGGTGGGGACAGGCGAAGCCGTCACCTCTTTCCTCGAAGCCAAGGGCGCGCCGGGGATGGTCGAACGCACGCTCGTCCGTCCGCCCGCCTCGCAGGTCGGGCCGATCACGCCCGAGGAACGCCAGCGCATCGTGAATGCCTCGTCGCTCTGGGTGAAATACGACCGCACCATCGACCGGGACTCTGCCTTCGAACGCCTGCAGGCCCGCGCTCAGGATGCCGCCGCTGCCGCCAGCAAGGCCAAGGCCGACGCCGAAACCGCCAAGGCCGAGGACCGCGAATTCCGCAACGCGCGTCGCTATGACGACGGGCTGCCGCGCCGCAGCACAACGTCGCGCAGCAGCCGCTCGGACAGCCTGGTCGAAACCTTCGGAAAAAGCGTGGTTCGCCAGCTTGGCACCAAGACCGGACAGGCCATCGTGCGCGGGATTCTGGGGTCGCTCTTCAAGTCGCGTTAGGCCCGGCACCCGGTTCACGTCTTCTGACAAAGCGGTGAACCCGCCCCCCGTGCGGGTTGCCGCACCCTTGGATCTGACCTACCACTCTAGCGGGGCGGGTCAGGCAGAAAAGGGTGAAAAATATGAAAAAACAGTCACTTGACCGAAAATCTTCGGGTGGTCAACCTCTGGACCGCCGTGGCGCGCTGATGGTCGCACTGGGCGCCGCGCTCGCTGCCCCGGTGATCCTGCGGGGCCAGCCTGCCCATGCCGCTGACCGCAGCGAGGGCTTTTCCCGCCGCAATGCCTCGAGCTTCCGCGCACAGGACTGGCGCAATCACTTCGACACGCTCGGGAAGGCCACGATCATCGCCGACACCACGTCGCGCGCGCTGCATTTCTGGGATGCCACCGGCAAGGATTACCGGATTTTCCCGACCTCGGTCCCGATTTCCGAAGATCTGACGAAGCGCGGCTATACCCAGGTCGTGCGCAAACGCATCGGGCCGGACTGGACGCCGACCGCTTCGATGGTGGCGCGCAATCCGAACCTGAAATACATCCCGCCGGGGCCCGGGAACCCGCTTGGCACCCATGCGATGTATCTGAGTTGGCCCGCCTATTTGATCCACGGCACCCATGACACCCGCAAGATCGGGCGGCCGTCGTCGGACGGCTGCATCGGGCTTTACAACCACATGATCCAAGAGCTTTTCGCGATCACCCCGGTTGGCGCGCAGGTGCGGATCATCTGACCGCAGGGGGTCAAAGCGGCCGGATCCTGAGCCGCGTGATCCGGTTGTCCTTCCGTGCCGCGACCTCAAAGCGGAAGCCATGGAAGCTGAAGACCTGACCTTCGGCAGGGATCACCTGGGCGTCATGGATCACCAGACCGGCGATGGTATTGGCGGCCTCGTCCGGCAGGCTCCAATCCATCGCCCGGTTCAGGTCGCGGATCGACATGGCGCCATCGACGACGACGTCGCCGCCCTCGGTGCGTTGCAGCGCGTATTCGGTGGCCACGTCGAATTCATCGGTGATCTGGCCGACGATCTCTTCCAGGATGTCCTCCAGCGTGATGAGCCCGCGCAGTTCGCCGTATTCATCGACGACCAGCGCCACATGCGCCCGGCGTTTGAGAAAGGCGCGCATCTGTTCATCCAGAGGCGTGGTTTCCGGCACGAAATAGGGCTTCATCGCTACCGACTGGATGTCGAGGTCGGAAACCGAATCCAGATGGCCGTCGCCGCTGCGCAGGAACTTCTGCACCGCCCGCAGCAGATCCTTGGTGTGGACGATTCCCACCACATTGTCGCGCACGTCCCTGAACAGCGGCAACCGGGTATGGGGTGAGGCGAGGACTTGCGCGATCAGATCGTTCGGATCGGCCTCGGCGTCCAGCATCTCGATCTGGCTGCGGTGGCGCATCACTTCCTCGACCGTCCGGTCCGACAGATCGAAGGCGCCCAGAAGCCGGTCGCGGTCTTCCTTTTCCAGCGTGCCTTCGGATTCGCCCAAGGCAAGCGCGCCGGCGATTTCCTCGCGCACCGAATACATCTGCGTGTCCGGGTCGGCGTGGACGCCGAAGACCGACAGGCTCCGCCCCACGATGGCCCGGACCAGCGCCACGACGGGTGACAAGACCGCGATGACCGCCGCAACCGGGGCCGCCAGCCGCGCCGCCACCGCTTCGGGCAGGGTAATGGCATAGGTCTTGGGCAGCACTTCGGCAAAGACCAGCACCATGAGTGTCATCACCAGCACGGCAACCGCGACGCCCTGGTCGCCGAACAGCCGCGTGAACAAAAGCGTCGCCAGGGACGCCGCGAGGATATTGACGATATTGGTCGCCAAAAGCAGCCCGCCGATCAGCCGTTCATTGTCTTCGGTCAGGCGCAGGGCACGGTCAGCCCCTGCGTCGCCCTTGTCGGCCCGCGCGCGCAACTTGCCCCGCGACGCCGCCGTCAGCGCCGTTTCCGCCCCGGCGAACAAGGCCGACAGCAGCAGCAGCAACAGGATCGCGCCGCCCGTGATCCAGGTCGTCGCATCGAAAGGGGCAGAGGGGGTCATCCGCAGGTCATCCGTGCAAGGGTCGGGGGCGCATCAGCCGCCATCCCGCGCCAAGGGGTGATGTTCCAGCACCAGCGATTTCAGCCGTTCGTCCAGAACATGGGTATAGATTTCGGTGGTCGAGACATCCGCATGGCCCAAAAGCGTCTGGATCGCCCGCAGATCGGCGCCCCCGGCCAGAAGATGGGTCGCGAAGGCATGGCGCAGGACATGCGGCGTCACGGCAGAAGGCAAGATCCCGGCCGCGACGCACAGGTCTTTCAGGTGTCCGTAGAACCCCTGCCGGGTCACATGACCCTCGACCCCCCGCGCCGGAAAAAGGAAGCGCGATGGTGTCCCGCGCCGGGCGATCCGCGCCTCTTCCTCGGCCGCGTCGCGATGGGCCAGCCATCCGGCCAGCGCGGTGCGCGCGGGGGCGGTCAGCGGCACCATGCGTTCCTTGCCGCCCTTGCCCCGCACCAGCAGCATCCGCGGATCGCCCCGCGCCGCCGCCGCCGGCAGGCTGACCAGTTCGCTGACCCGCATGCCGGTGGCATAGATCAGCTCCATCAGGCAGGTCATGCGCAGCCGGTCGGTTTCCGTCCGGCCAAAGTCCCGCGCCGCCGCCAGAAGCTGCGTCACCTCGGCTTCCGTGAGGGTCTTTGGCAGCCGACGTTCCTTCCCGGGGCCGGAAATGCGGATCGCGGGGTTGTCGCTGCGCCAGCCTTCCTCATAGGCAAAGCGGTAAAGCTGCCGGATCGCCGACAGCCGCCTGGCGCGGGTGGCCTTCGACAGGCCCTCGGCTTCGCAGCGGATAAGGTAGGCTTCGATTTCCTCGCGCGTGGTGGTGTCGAAGCCAGAGGTTCGATGCGCAAGGAAAGCCGCGAAATCCTTCAGGTCGCGGCCATAGGCCAGCCGCGTATTCTGCGCCGCGCCCAGATCGGCGGCCTGCGCCTCGAGGAAGGCCGAAATCCAGCGGTCGGCCGACATCAACCGCGCCGTTCCAGAAGCATCAGCTCCAACGCCGCGCGCCGCGCCGTCGCCTCAAGCCCGACCTTGCGGAGCACCGCCAACCCGGAACTGACCGCCCGCAGATCGCCCCGCGATCCGTTGGTCACGTTATCGGCGGCACGCAGCACCGCCTCGCCGATGCGGTTTTCCTTCAGCAGCCGCGCCATATCCTCGGGCAGCTCCGGGTCCGCCGCAAAGCCCCCAAGGATCGCCGTGCCCAACTGGCCCGGCGCCGGCGCCTTGGGCGCGCCTTCGGCCAGGCCGGCCAGAAAGGCCTCTTCGGCGCCATCGGTCTTGCGCGCCTTGGCGATGGCCTCATAGGCGGGCGACAAAAGCCCTATCCTGAACGCGATCGCGCCCGCGTCGCCTGTCAGGTTCAAGGCGGCAAGCCTTTCGCCGTAGAGCGTGGCGAAAGGCACTTCCAGTTCCACGCCGGACAATTGCTCCCAGACCAGCGGCAGGGTCCGCGCCACGTCGCGGGTGTTGCCGTCATTCAGCGCCGCGTCGAAATCCTGCCAGGCCCGGACTCGATCCCAGACCCCGCCCGAGGCCGCCGGACGCTGTTCGGTGTAAAGGCCCAGAAGCGCATTCGAATCAAGCGCGCCGGTGCGGGCCAGGCGTTCGCCGGCCTCGATCCGGGATTTCCAGCCGGTGCTCGGGCGCAGGTCGGCATTGGCAAAGGCCACCGGCAGGGTGATGGTCGGCTGCGGCTCGCCGATCGCCTCCATCAGGCGCAGGATCAGGGGCGACATTCGCGCCGGGGGCGGCAGGGGCGGTTCGCCATCGTAAAGCTCGGGGTCGAGGAAGCGCGACAGAAGGGCGGCCATCGCAGGCTCGATCTGGCCCAGCGCCTCGCCGGTGCGCAAGGACAGCGCCGCCGCGTTCCAGTCGCCGCCGCGCGCCACGCAGAAGATGCGGGCCGGGAAGGTCGGCGCGATCTGCGGGGTCTTGCGCATCTGGGCGCAGGCATGGTCCTCCTCCCCCAGAAGCAGCGCCACGTCGAACCAGCGCCGGAAGACCTCGGGCTGGGGCGTGGCGGGAAGGTTCAGCATTTCCAGTGCCGGGTCGAGCGCGCCCATGTCCAGAAGCTTGTCGACCCGCGCAAGAAACACCGTCCCCTGCGCATCGGCCCCCATCGGCACGGTCGCCTCGGCGATCATGAGCGTCGTCAGAAGCCCCTGGATCGCGGGCACCGTGTCGGTCGCCGCGGCGCGGATCGCCGCCACGATATCGGCGGGCGGGGCCGGGCCCCAAAGATCGCGCGGCAGGCCCGATTTTTCCGCCGGAACAAGCCCCAGCGCATCGAGGTTGATGCGGTCAAGCGGCGTCGTGGTGATCGGGCGCGCCGCCGCCCCCTTGCTTATCGGGGGTTCGTTGGCTGCCGGTCGGCCCACGGCGGTCGATCCGCGCGGCAGGGTCCCAGGCGTTGTCACGGATTTCGAAAGCCAGTCGATGGCCGACATGGGCTCTTCCGCGCCGGCGGGTGGACCGGCGAGGAAAAGACAGGCGGCGACACAGAGGTGACGGCTAGTTGCCCGCATTCAATTCGACCGGCTGGCGCACTTCGGCTGGTTCGGGTGCAAGATCACCCAGATACGCATAGCCGACAAGCCCCAGAAAGCCGACGAACAACATAAACAAAAGTGTCTTGAACAGACGTGCCATCGGTCCTGCCAGTCCTCGATTGCGGTTTTTCCACCTCTTTCCCGGGGTGCCGGACAGGCATTCGCGGGCGGGTGCGCGCCGAATATAACTGGCTTTTTCGGCAAGTTCACGCCATTGAAGGCGAAAAGTTTCCGCTTGGCGGGAGATCGCCACAAAGCGGCGGTTGAACTGAGGGAGCGGCCAGGAGATTTCAGCATGCGGCTTTCGCGAACGGTGGTTCTGGTGGGGATGATGGGCGCGGGCAAGACCGCCGTCGGCACCCATCTGGCCCGGCTTCTGAACGTGCCCTTCGTCGATTGCGACGACGCGATCGAAGCCGCGGCCAACCGCTCCATCGCCGAAATCTTCGCCCGCGATGGCGAGGCGTTCTTCCGCGCCAAGGAAAGCCAGGTGCTGGCACGGCTTCTGGCGGGCGCGCCTTCGGTCCTGTCGACGGGCGGCGGCGCCTTCCTTGCGCCGCAGAACCGCGAGGAAATCTCGCGCCATGGCGTCTCGGTCTGGCTCAAGGCCGATCTCGACCTCTTGTGGCAGCGGGTGCGCCACAAGACGACACGGCCCTTGCTGCGCACCCCGAACCCGCGCGGGACGCTGAAAACCCTGCTCGAGGCGCGCTCGCCCACCTATGCGCTCGCCGATATTGAGGTCGAGGCGCGGTCGGATTATTCGATCGACGACATGGCGCGCCGGGTGATGGCGGCGCTGGCGGAACATGGCGGAGTGCTTGAGGAATGAACGACAGCGCAAAGGTCGATACCGTTCACGTCGATCTGGGGGAACGCGCCTATGACGTGCGCATCGGTCGCGGGCTGATCGGGCGGGCAGGGGCGGAAATCGCGCCGCTTCTGAAGCGCCCGCGCGTCACCGTCGTCACCGACGCGACCGTGGGGCCGCTGCATCTGGAGGCGCTGCGAGCAGGCCTTGGCGACATCGCAATGACGGCGCTGACCCTTCCCGCGGGCGAGGCGACGAAGGGCTGGCCCGAATTCACCCGCACGGTCGAATGGCTGCTGGCGGAAAAGGTCGAACGCAAGGACATCGTCATCGCCTTCGGCGGCGGCGTGATCGGTGATCTGGTAGGCTTCACCTCTGCCGTCCTGCGCCGCGGCGTGCGCTTCGTGCAGATCCCGACGACGCTGCTGGCGCAGGTCGACAGTTCGGTGGGCGGCAAGACCGGCATCAACTCGACCCAGGGCAAGAACCTGATCGGCGCCTTCCACCAGCCCGCGCTAGTGCTCGCCGACATCGACGTGATGGACACGCTGCCCGCCCGCGATTTCCTCGCCGGTTATGGCGAGGTGGTGAAATACGGCCTTCTGGGCGATGCCGCCTTCTTCGACTGGCTCGAAGCGCAGGGCCCCGCGCTGGCCCGGGGCGACAAGGCGCTGCGCCAGCAGGCCGTCAGCCATTCGGTCGCCATGAAGGCCCGCATCGTCGAACGCGACGAGACCGAGGAAGGCGACCGTGCGCTTCTGAACCTCGGCCATACCTTCTGTCACGCGCTTGAATCCGCCACCGGCTATTCCGACCGGCTTCTGCACGGCGAAGGCGTGGCCATCGGCTGCGCGCTGGCCTTCGAGCTTTCGGCCCGGCTTGGCCTTCTGTCCCAGGAAACCCCAAGCCGACTGCGCGCCCACCTGCGGGCGATGGGCATGAAGACCGATCTTTCTGACATCCCCGGCGACCTGCCCGATGCCGATGCGCTGATGGCGCTGATGGCGCAGGACAAGAAGGTTCAGGACGGCCGGTTGCGATTCATCCTCGCCCGCGACATCGGTCAGGCTTTCGTGGCCGATGGAGTCGATCCCGCGCTTGTCCATGCGCTCTTGTCCGAGGCGCTTGCCCATCGGCGCGGTTGAATGAGTATTTGGACAAAGAAGAAGCCGCATCGCGCAGCCTTGCCGCATCTTCTTTGCACAAATACTCAGATCGCGACGGATCCTGCCGGGGCTGCGGTCAGGGGCGGTTTCCCGCACCGCTCCACTTGCGCTCATTCGCCTCGATGGCCGCGATCCGCTCAGTGGGTTTGGGGTGGCTCCGCAGCCAGTCGGGGGCGCCGCCGCCCGTTGATCCCGCCAGCCGGTCAAGCTTCAGGAACAGCGATTTCTGCGGCGCGCAGCCGATGCCGGCGCGGATCAGCAGGGCCGAGGCCCAGCGGTCGGCCTCGAATTCGTCGCGGCGGCTGAGGCCGGCGGCCAGCGCCGTCGTCAGGAACGACGCGAGCCAGACGCCGACGATGGGGATGAAACGACCCAGAAGCGTGGTCAGAAGCATCTGCGCGGCGTTGCGGCCGGTGAAATCGATCATCCGCCGCTTGCCGTGACCCAAGGCGACGTGGCCCATTTCATGGGCGATGACGCTAGCCATTTCCTCGGCGCTGGCGTGGCCTGCGCGAAAACGGTCGACAAAGCCGCGGGTCAGGAAGATCCGGCCATCAGGCGCCGCAAGCCCGTTCACCCCCGGCACGTCGAAGACATGGACCGGAACCCGCGCCACGCCCAACGTCCGCGCCAGGCGATCGGCCATCGCCAGCAACTCGGGTTCGCGGAGCGGGAACGAGGCATTGTCGAGCATCCGCCGCGTCCGCCAGGCCGAAAAGTGCCAGAGCGCAAAGCCATAGGCCAGGAACAGGATCAGGGGCAGGAGTTTCAGCATGGGTCGAATATGGGGGCCTGCCGGCGGGGCGGCAACACCCTAGCCCAGCGCCTTGATGGCGCGTCCGATTCCGTCAAGCGTCAGGGGGAACATCCGGTTCTCGAAGATCTCGCGGAGGATGCCAATGGATTGGGTATAGCCCCACATCCGTTCTGACGTCGGGTTCAGCCAGACATGGGACGGCCATTGCGCGCGGGCGCGGTCCAGCCAGACCTGCCCGGCTTCGGCGTTCCAGTGTTCGTTGGCGCCGCCGGGGGACAGGATTTCATAGGGCGACATGCTGGCATCGCCCACGAACAGGCATTTGTAATCGGACCCGTAGGTGCGCAGCACCTCGGCCGTGGGGATCTGGCGGTCCCAGCGGCGGGCATTGTCGCGCCAGACGCCTTCATAAAGGCAGTTGTGGAAATAGTAATGTTCGAGGTGCTTGAATTCCGACCGCGCCGCCGAGAACAACTCCTCGACCAGCCGGATATGGCCGTCCATGCTGCCGCCGATGTCCAGGAACAGGATCACCTTGACGGCATTGTGCCGCTCGGGGCGGGTCTGGACGTCCAGATAGCCATGTTCGGCGGTGGCGCGGATCGTGCCTTGCAGGTCCAATTCATCTGCGGCACCGGTCCGGGCCCAGCGGCGCAGGCGTTTCAGCGCCACCTTGATGTTGCGGGNNTCGCGCTTGTCCCAGACCTTGACGGCGCGGCGGTGGCGGCTTTTGTCCTGGCCGATGCGCACGCCTTCGGGGTTGTAGCCGTAGGCTCCGAAGGGCGAGGTGCCGGCGGTCCCCACCCATTTGTTGCCGCCCTGGTGGCGGCCCTTCTGTTCCTCAAGCCGCTTCTTCAGCGTTTCCATCAGCTTGTCAAAGCCGCCAAGGCTTTGGATTTCGGCCATTTCCTCGGGCGTCAGCACGCGTTCGGCCAGCTTTTCCAGCCATTCGCGCGGCAGATCCACCGCCTCAAGCACCTGTTCAAGCGTAATGGATTCGAGCCCCTTGAAGCTTTCGGCAAAGGCGCGGTCGAAGCGGTCGAGGTGGCGTTCGTCCTTCACCATCGCCACGCGGGCGAGGTAGTAGAAACCGTCGATGTCATAGGTCACAAGGCCCGCCGCCAACCCTTCCAGGAAGGCGAGGTATTCCCGGAGCGAGACCGGGATGCCCGCCTTGCGCAGGGTGGTAAAGAAGCCAAGGAACATCGGCTAGAGCATCCGTTCGACGAAAATCGTCAGGAACAACCCGAGGATCGCGCCGATCAGCAGATGCGCGCCCGCCCATTGCAGCTTGTCGAAGGTGGTGCCGCCCTTCCGCGCGGCCCGCAGCCAGCCGATGAGGGCGCCAAGGATCATGCCAGCAATCGCGATCATCTAGGTCTTCTTCCTTTGGTCTGTCAGCGGCGCGCTTCGGTCGTCGTCTCGGGCAGAAGCCCGGCGATATCTTCCATGCGCCGGGCCGCCTGCGATCCGAAGCCATAGCGCGCCCAACCGGCACTGTCGAGCCGCAGGCGCCTTGCGCCCTCGGCATCGCCCATCCGGGCCAGCGCCGCCGCCTTCATCGCCAGAAGCGAAGCGACAAGCGCCGCGTTGCCATCGGCCTTCGCCACCGGCAGCGACCGGTCCGCCAGCGCGACGGCCTCGGCCAGCGCATCGGTCTGGAGCGCGAGGCCCGCGATATAAAGATCCACATGCGCGACCTGGACCCGCGCGCCGAGCGAGTTCCAGATGCCCGCCGCTTCGGCCAGCGCGCCGACCGCCTCGCGCGGGTCGTCGGACAGGCTCAGACGGCCCAGCGAATACAGCGCAAAGGCCGTGCGGTTGTCCTGCCAGCCCATCGCCACGGCAAGCCCGGTCGCATCCGCCGCCGCCGAACGTCGGCCCGTGTCGTGCCGTCCGCCAAGCGCCGCCTCGATGTCGTCGATAAAGCGCCGGGGCGTGGTGTCGCTGTAGTGCATCGGCAGGGCGCCGGCCGGTCCGCCTCGGGGATTGAGCCGCTGGATCGCGCGCGGCACTGCCAGTGCGGCCTCGGGCCGGGTCATGCCGTTACGAAGCTCCGGCGCATAATGAAGCCGCAGCATCAGCATGTCGAAGCCGGTCAGCGTGCCGTGGAAATTGTCGTCGTTGAAGATGGTGTCCGAAAGCCGGTAAAGGTCATTCAGCGGCCCAAGCGCCTGGGCGATTTCTTCGTGCAGGCAGTCGCGCACCTCTTGCGGTGCGGTGTCCGAGGGGATGAAGACCGCCGCCGGACCGCGGGCGCGAAGGCTCGCCCAATCCACCCGTTCAGACCGCCGGGCCGAAAGATAATCGCGCCAACCGCTGACGTTCGGCGCAACGAAGCAGGCCGCGGTCGGCACATAATTCTGCATGGTCTTGCGGGGCAGGGAGATCACGCGGATCGTGCCGCCCTCGGGCACCTCGCGGATGTCGATGCCTGCCTCGGAGCGGAGCCGCGCCAGAAGCTCGGCCAGGTCGCGGCGGGTGGTCTGCGGAACCGGGCCTTCAAGGCTGACCGTCACGGGGCCTTCGTAACGGGTGAGGACCGGCACCTCGCGCCCGCTTTCCAGCATGAAGACCAGATCGAGGTAGTCGCGCCCCATTGCCGCGTTCGACCGGCGCGGTGGGGTCGGCACGGTGGTGGGCAGGCGCATCGCCACGTCAGGCATTGCGGCGTCGCCCCTTGCGCGCGGAGCAGGGCCGGTCGCCGCGCAAGAGGCCAGCGCCGCCACCAGCGCCGCCGCGCTCATCACCCTGCGCAAGGCCATCAGGACAACACGCGGTTGTAGCGGATGAAGGGCGTCTTGACCGCGACCTTGTCGTAAAGCATCCGGCCCCGGTAGTTGAATTCCTGCGTCAGCCACCAGACCTGCGGCGCACCCTCTGCATCTGCGGCGCGGTAGACCGCCTCGATCAGCGCCCGGGCGATGCCGCGACCGCGGCAGGCGGGATCGGTATAAAGGTCTTGCAGGTAGCAGATATTTTCCACCTTCCAGCAGGTCCGGTGAAACAGGTAATGCGTCAGACCAACGGGCTTGCCCTCCACCTCGGCGATCAACCCGTGGAAGTCGTGGATGTCCTCGCCAAGCAACCGCGCGAAGGTCGATTGATAGACCGCCTCGGGCAGCCTGGTTTCATAATAGTCCAGATACCCCGTCCAAAGTCGGCGCCAGTCGGCTTCGTCCTCGGCCCGGATCGGGCGGATGATCGCATCAGGCATGTCTGGCCCTTCTTGTCGTTGATCTGCTCGGCGACCAGACTTGGCGGATCGGGCCGGATTTGCCAGTCAATTTTTCGCCTGAATTGCGATCAGCGCCGGGCGCGGTCCATGAAGGCCAGCCGTTCGAAAAGCGCCACGTCCTGTTCGTTCTTCAAAAGCGCCCCGTGCAGGCGCGGCAGCATGGTGCGCGCGTCGCGCTTGAGGTCTTCGTGGCCCAGATCCTCGGCCAGAAGCAGCTTCAGCCAATCGAGCACCTCCGAGGTCGAGGGCTTCTTCTTCAGTCCCGGCGTTTCGCGCAGTTCATAGAATTGCGTGAGCGCCGTGGTCAGCAGGCTTTCCTTGACGTTGGGGAAGTGCACTTCGACGATCCGGCGCATCGTCACTTCGTCCGGGAATCGGATGTAGTGGAAGAAGCAGCGGC
>DJWG01000064.1 GCA_002440945.1 Rhodobacteraceae bacterium UBA6236
CGTCGATCAGGATGCTGTCCACCTCATCAACGATGGCGAAGAAATGACCGCGCTGCGCCATGTCCTCGATCGAGGCCTTCATGTTGTCGCGCAGGTAGTCGAAGCCCAGTTCGTTGTTCGTCGCATAGGTGATGTCGGCACGGTAGGCTTCGCGCTTTTCGCTGTCGCCCTGGAAGGGCACCACCACCCCGGTGGACAGACCAAGCGCGCCGTAAACCTTGCTCATCCATTCGGCGTCGCGGCGGGCAAGGTAGTCGTTCACGGTGACGACATGCACGCCCTTGCCGGCCAGCGCGTTCAGGTAGGCCGGGAAGGTCGCCATCAGGGTCTTGCCTTCGCCGGTCTTCATCTCGGCGATGTTGCCCTGGTGCAGGAAGATGCCGCCCATCAGCTGCACGTCGAAGGCGCGCAGACCCAGCGCCCGGCGCGCCGCTTCGCGGCAGTTGGCGAAGGCTTCGGGCAGAACGGCATCAAGGCTTTCGCCGCCTTCCTGTACGCGTTTCTGCAATTCGGCCGTCTTGGCCTTGATCTCTTCGTCGCTGCGCGCCTGGGCTTCCGCTTCCAGCGCATTGATCCGGGCCACGAGCGGACGGATGGATTTCACTTTGCGGTCGTTCGGGGTTCCGAAGACCTTTTTCGCAAGAGTTCCGAAACCAAGCATAATTTCTCCGCACGGACTGACAGCATCGTGTGAAACGCGGCCTTGCCCGTTACCCTCGGCTTGCCTAGAACGGCTGCGGTGAGAAGGGTGGAAGGTCCGTCACAGGACAGAGGCGATGTAAGAGCCTCACCACTCAGTGTCAACGCTGCAGGGGCTTTGCGCCGATAGGAGTGGTAAGATGGTCGTGTCCAAGAAACGTTCGGTGAAAATGCTGGGCGTTGCCGCCCTTCTGATGGTGACCGCGCTTCCGGCGCTGGCCGAAAGCCCGAAAGCCGATACCGTGATGGCGACGGTCAATGGCACCGACATCACGCTGGGTCAGATGATCGCCATGCGCGACAGCCTGCCGCCGCAGTACCTGGCAATGCCGGACGACGCGCTGTTCAAGGGCATCCTCGAACAGCTGATCCAGCAGCAGGCGCTGGCCGACCAGTACAAGGACAAGCTGACGGCCCATGACACGCAGACGCTGGAAAACCAGAAGCTGTCGTTCCTCGCCACGAAGGCCCTCGACGCGGTGGCCAAGGCCGCCGTTTCGGACGAGGCGCTGAAGAAGCTTTACGACGAGAAATTCGCCGCTGCCGCGCCCGCCAAGGAATACCACGCCCGCCACATCCTGGTTGCGACCGAGGAAGAGGCGAAGGCCGTGAAGGCCGATCTGGACAAGGGCAGCGATTTCACCAAGGTCGCGGAAGAAAAATCCTCGGACAGCTCGGCCAAGAACGGCGGCGATCTGGGCTGGTTCGGCCTGGGCATGATGGTCAAGCCCTTCGAGGATGCCGTCGTGGCGCTTGAGCCGGGCAAGGTTTCGGATCCGGTCAAGTCGGACTTCGGCTGGCACATCATCAAGCTTGAGGAAGTGCGCGACGCCACGCCGCCGAAACTGGAAGAGGTGCGTGACGAACTCGCGGGCGAATTGCAGCAGAAGGCCGTGGAAGCCAAGGTGACAGAGCTGACCGGGGCCGCCAAGATCGAACGCAAGACCGATGGCGTGGACCCGGCGATTCTGAAAGATGAGACGATCCTGCCGAAGTAATCGCAATTTCCGCGATCAGGGACAGTGAAAAGGGCAGCCGCCATGGCCAAGAACGACGCCGACTGGAAATCCGAAGCCAAGCGCCTGCGCGGCAAGGTCAAGAAGCTGAAGGACAAGCTTGCGGGCGCTGAACCCGTGGCCGAAGCGGTGCCTGTCGCCAAGGTCAAGGCGCCGTTGCCCGTTTCGCCGCTGGCGCCGAAGTCCTTCCCCGTGCTGCCCCGGATCGCGGGCGTGTCCTTTGCTGCCGTCGCGGCGGGCGTCAAGTATCAGAACCGCACCGACGTGATGCTGGTGAAGCTGGCGCCCGGCACGGCGATTGCCGGGGCCTTCACGCGGTCGTCGACGCGTGCCGCCTGCGTTCTGGATTGTCAGGAAAAGCTGGCAGGCTCGATCGACGCCAAGGCTGGTGCGGCGATCGTCGTGAACTCGGGCAACGCGAATGCCTTTACCGGCAAGGCGGGGCAGCGGTCAGTCGATCTGGTGACCGGCAGCGTCGCCAAGGCGCTGGACGTGCCGGGAACGCGGGTCTTTTCGTCTTCGACCGGGGTGATCGGCGATCCGCTGCCGCATGACCGGATCATCGCCAAGGTGCCGGACCTGGTCGCGGCGCTGGACGAAGGCGGGATCGAGATGGCCGCCCGCGCCATCATGACGACCGATACCTTCCCCAAAGGTGCGGCCGCCGAAATCGACGGCACCGGCGGCAAGATCCGTATCGCGGGCATCGCCAAGGGCTCGGGCATGATCGCGCCGGACATGGCGACGATGCTGGTCTACATCTTCACCGATGCGAAGATCGCGCCGAAGCTTCTGCAAAAGGCGCTGTCCTCGCAGATTGACGCTACTTTCAACGCGATCACGGTCGACAGCGACACTTCGACCTCGGATGCGCTGATCCTCGCGGCCACCGGCCAATCGGAGGCAGCGGCGATCACCTCGGTGCGGGGCGGCGTGGGTGCGGCCTTTGTCCAGGCGCTGCACGATGTGATGGCGGATCTGGCCAAGCAGGTCGTGCGCGATGGCGAAGGTGCGACGAAGTTCGTCGAGGTCCGCGTAACCCGCGCCGCCTCGCCCGAGGATGCGCACAAGGTGGCGATGGCGATTGCCAATTCGCCGCTGGTCAAGACCGCGATTGCGGGCGAAGATCCGAACTGGGGCCGGATCGTCGCGGCTGTCGGCAAGTCCGGCGCGGCGGCGGATCGCGACAAGCTGACGATCCGCTTTGGCGATACGCTGGTCGCCGCCAATGGTTGGCGCGCCCCGAGCTACCGCGAGGAAGACGGCGCCGCCCATATGAAGGAGCAGGAGCTGCTGATCCAGGTCGATCTGGGTCTGGGGCGCGCATCGCGGACCGTCTGGACCTGCGACCTGACGNNCGCATCGCTACATCGACATCAACGCCGACTACCGGTCGTAACCCGGTGAAGATCGTCCTCGTCTCCGCCGTCGCGCTGATTGACCCTGACGGGCGCGTGCTTCTGGCACAGCGCCCGGAAGGCAAGCCGATGGCGGGCTTGTGGGAGTTTCCGGGCGGCAAGGTCGAGGCTGGTGAAACGCCCGAAGCGGCGCTGATCCGCGAACTGCACGAAGAGCTGGGGATCGACACCTGGAAAAGTTGTCTTGCGCCGCTGACCTTCGCCAGTCACGCCTACGACGACTTTCACCTGCTGATGCCGCTTTTTGCCTGCCGTCGCTGGCAGGGCACCCCGCACCCACGGGAAGGGCAGCGGCTGGCCTGGGTTCGCGCGATGGACCTGCGGGATTACCCTATGCCCCCTGCGGATGTGCCGCTGATTCCGATCCTGCGCGACTGGCTGTAGGCCGCATAAGCCGCAGCGCGACATGCTGCACCTGCAAATGTAACATCAACGCAACATTATTTCCGAAACAGTGCCTTTTGGGCGCTGAAAGAGGGAACTTGTGAAAATCGAGATTGCAAATCTTCACTCGTAATAAAGAATTGAACCACAAACTACAGCAACCCAATTGGGGAGGATACAGGGATGCTGCGGACTATTCTGCTGGGAAGTTGCGTGTCGGTGCAGGGAACGTTTGAACGACAGCTGGAAAACGGACGGATTCTGGTGCGCGTGGGAAACCGGGTTTTCGAAGGTTTTCCGATCCACGCAAAGACTGCGTAAGATCGACCGCTCTCGGGCCGTCTGACACACACCCCAGACACCCGACAGCGAAAAGGGCGCCCCTGAAAGGCGCCCTTTCTTATTCTTCGGTGGCGGGAAGCGGGCCCGATCAGGCCAGCTTCCGTTCCACTTCTTCGCGTTCGAAAATTTCGATCACGTCACCGGCGCGGACATCGTCATAGGCTTCGAAGGCCATGCCGCATTCCTGACCGGACTGCACTTCCTTGACCTCGTCCTNNCGTTGTCGCGCAGCAGGCGCACGCCAGCCGACCGGCGGGCAACGCCTTCGGTGACCAGACAGCCCGCGACCTTGCCGACGTTCGACACCTTGAAGACTTCGAGGATCTTCGCGTAGCCGATGAAGGTTTCGCGCACTTCGGCCTTCAGCAGGCCCGAGGCGGCGGCTTTGATGTCGTCAACCAGATCGTAGATGATCGAGTAGTAGCGGATCTCGACACCCTTCTGGTTGGCGGCGGCCCGCGCGGGCGCATTCGCCCGGACGTTGAAGCCGATGACCGGCGCGCCCGAAGCTTCGGCCAGGCCGATGTCGGATTCAGTGATCGCGCCGACGCCATAGTGCAGCACGCGCACGCGGACTTCCTCGTTGCCGATCTTTTCCAGCACCTGCACGATCGCTTCGGCCGAGCCCTGAACGTCGGCCTTCACCACCACCGGCAGTTCGGCCACGTTCTTGTCGGCCTTGGCCTTCGCCATCAGCTGTTCCAGCGTCGTGGCGGCCCCGGCGGCGGCGCGTTTGTCCTTGGCGGCTTTCTCGCGGTAGTCGGCGATTTCGCGCGCCTGGGCTTCGGTTTCGACGACGTTCAGCACGTCACCCGCTTCGGGGGTGCCGTTCAGGCCCAGAACTTCGACCGGGACCGAAGGTCCGGCTTCGGTGACGGTTTCGCCCTTGTCGTTGATCAGCGCGCGGACCTTGCCCCACTTTTCCCCGACGACGAAGATGTCGCCCTTCTTCAGCGTGCCGTTCTGCACCAGAACCGTGGCGACAGGGCCGCGACCCACGTCGAGCTTGGCTTCGATGACCGCACCCTGCGCCGCCCGTTCCGGGTTGGCGCGCAGGTCCAGCAGTTCTGCCTGAAGCGCGATGCTTTCCAGAAGCTTGTCCAGCCCCTTGCCGGTCTTGGCCGAGACTTCCACGTCCAGCACGTCACCGGACATTTCTTCCACGACCACCTCGTGCTGCAGCAGGTCCGTGCGGACCTTCTGCGGGTTGGCGTCGTATTTGTCGCACTTGTTGATGGCGACGATCATCGGCACCTTCGCCGCCTTGGCGTGGTTGATGGCCTCGATCGTCTGCGGCATCACGGCGTCATCGGCCGCGACGACCAGAACCACGATGTCCGTCACCTGCGCGCCACGGGCCCGCATCGAGGTGAAGGCCGCGTGGCCCGGCGTGTCGAGGAAGGTCAGCACCGCACCCGAATCGGTCGCCACCTGATAGGCGCCGATGTGCTGGGTAATGCCGCCGGCTTCGCCCGACACCACGTTGGCGTGGCGGATGGCGTCCAGAAGCGAGGTCTTGCCGTGGTCGACGTG
>DJWG01000103.1 GCA_002440945.1 Rhodobacteraceae bacterium UBA6236
CTTGCCGTGGTCGACGTGCGCGATGATCGCAATGTTGCGAAGGTCCATGAATGATCTGCCTTTGGGGTTTCGCGCCAGCGCATAGAGGAAAAGCGCCGCCAAGACCAGAGCGGATAGCGCGGAAGTTCTCGGCTTTCGCTGTGGCGGCCCGGCGCCGACGTCAGTGTCGGCGCTTGCATGACCTACGGATAAGGCGCAATGTCATAGAGCGGTGGCAATATATCATTGCTGCCGCAGTCAGGATAGTCGATGAACATCCCTAACGAGAAGCCGGAGAGCCAGCTGGCCGCGGCTTCCGACTTTCGGTTCCATGCCCAGAATTGGAAAGCGACGGCACTTGGCCCCATCGAGACGTGGCCGGTGCCGCTGCGGATCAGCGCGGGCCTCATGTCGGAATCACGGTTCCCGAAGGCCATCTTCTGGGGGCCGGAGCTGATAACGATACATAATGATGCATTCCGTCCGCTTCTGGGCGACAAGCCCAACGCACAGGGGCGGCCCTGGAACGAGATCTGGGCCGAGGCATGGGAGGACATCCGCGGTTTTTGCGAAGCGGCCTTCGAGGGGAAGGCCACCTATATCGAGGACTTCGGCATCACCATCGGCCGTTATGGCTACCCCGAGGAGTGTTTCTTCACCTTCTGCTACAGCCCGATCCGGGATGAAACGGGAACGGTGCGCGGCGTCATGGACACGGTGATAGAGACGACAGCCAAGGTGGTCGCCGAACGGGCGCTGGCCGTCCGCAACGCCGAACTGGCGCATCGGATCAAGAATACCCTGTCGATCGTTTCGGTCATCGTGCGCCAGTCCTTGCGGGGGGCAAGCAGCCTGGACGATGCCTGGAAGGCGGCCTCCGACCGGATCACCGCGCTGTCGCAGGCGCAGGCCTTGCTGATGGCCGGGACCGAGATGGTTTCGGCCCCGATCGATGAGGTGCTGCGCAGCGTTCTCAGGCCGCATCTGCGGGATGCGGATCAGGTGACGTTGACCGGCCCGCATGTGGAACTGTCGGACCGGCAGGCGCTGTCCCTGTCGCTGGCGATCAACGAATTGGCGACCAATGCCGTGAAGTATGGCGCGCTGTCGGTGCGGACGGGAACGGTCCGGGTGAACTGGAACGTCACGTCGGACCCGGTGCCGCATCTGACGCTGGACTGGGCCGAGGCCGGCGGACCGGTGGTGACGGCGCCCGAACGGCGGGGCTTTGGGTCGGCGTTGCTGCATGCCATCGTGCCAAGCGATTTCAGCGGCAGCGCCCGGGTGGAATACGCGCCAGAAGGCGTGTGCTACCATCTGGAAGGCGAACTGCGCGCCTGAGCCAAAGGAAAAGGCCGGCGCATCGCTGCACCGGCCCCTTTCGTCCTGCGCCGGGGGATCAGCCCTTCAGCGCCTTGTTCAGGTATTCGTCGACCTTTTCCAGGTAGCCCATCGTGGTCAGCCATTTCTGGTCCGGCCCGACCAGCAGCGCCAGATCCTTGGTCATCCAGCCGTCTTCCACGGCCTGCACGGTCACCTTTTCCAGGGTATCGGCAAAACGGGCCAGTTCGGCGTTGCTGTCCAGTTTCGCGCGGTGCTTCAGGCCGCCCGTCCAGGCGAAGATCGACGCGATGGAGTTGGTCGAGGTTTCCTTGCCCTGCTGATGCTGGCGGTAGTGGCGCGTGACGGTGCCATGCGCCGCTTCGGCCTCGACCGTCTTGCCATCGGGCGTCATCAGGACCGAGGTCATCAGGCCAAGGCTGCCGAAGCCCTGCGCCACGGTGTCGGACTGCACGTCGCCGTCGTAGTTCTTGCAGGCCCAGACATAGCCGCCCGACCATTTCATCGCGGATGCCACCATGTCGTCGATCAGGCGGTGTTCGTAGTGGATGCCCGCCGCCTTGAACTTGTCGGCGAACTCCTCGTCGTAGATCTTCTGGAACAGGTCCTTGAAGCGGCCGNNGTGTTCTTGGTGGACAGGTAGACCGGCCAGCCCAGGTTCAGGCCGTAGTTCAGCGAGGCGCGGGCGAAGTCGATGATTGAATCGTCAAGGTTGTACATGCCCATGTAGACGCCGGCCGAAGGCGCCGAATAGACGTCCTTTTCGATCACGGTGCCGTCTTCGCCGACGAACTTCATCGACAGTTTCCCGGCGCCGGGGAAGCGGAAATCGGTGGCGCGNNTCGCCGAAGGCGTGGCGGCCGACGACGATCGGCTTCGTCCAGCCCGGCACCAGGCGCGGGACGTTCTTGCAGATGATCGGCTGGCGGAAGATCACGCCGCCCAGGATGTTGCGGATGGTGCCGTTCGGCGACTTCCACATCTGCTTCAGGCCGAATTCCTCGACCCGGGCCTCATCGGGGGTGATGGTGGCGCATTTCACGCCCACGCCGTATTGCTTGATCGCCTCGGCCGCGTCGATGGTGATCTGGTCGTTGGTGCGGTCACGTTCCTCGATGCCGAGGTCGTAGTATTTCAGGTCGATGTCGAGATAGGGCAGGATCAGCTTCTGCTTGATGAAGTCCCAGATGATCCGGGTCATCTCGTCGCCGTCAAGTTCGACGACGGGGTTGGCTACCTTGATCTTCGACATGGGGGGGCTCTCCGCTTGGGTTGACTCGTTGCCCGGCCTCTTAGCCGAAATCGGTCGCGCCGGGAAGATGGTATGCGGTGGTATACTGAAATTCCCGTTACCAGAGGTAAGAGTTGCGGCTGTAGCCGGATTGTCTGAAACTTCTGTCAACGGGGCAGGCATCTTCGAAGGGGATGGCCATGAAGCGGATTGCGGTTTTCTGCGACGGAACCTGGAACGGCAGCGATCAGCCGCATCCGACGAATGTGCGCCAGATGGCGGTCATGGTGCCGCCGCAGGGGCCGGATGGTGTCCGGCAGATCGCGCTTTATTTTCAGGGCGTGGGCGTTCCCGAACATGGCAGTTGGCTGGAGCGGCTGAACGAAAAGATCTCGGGCGGGGCGATGGGGTTTGGCCTCGATGACAAGATCGCCACCGCCTACCTGCACCTTTGCAGGCGCTACGCGCCGGGGGACGAGGTGATGATCTTCGGCTTTTCGCGCGGAGCCTATACCGCGCGGTCGCTCGTCGGGCTGATCCGCAACTGCGGCCTGCCCGCGGACCCGTCGCCGGATCTGGTGCGGGAGTGTTTTGACCATTACCGCGACCGGACCGCAGAGACAAAGCCCGACAGCCCGGTCAGCATGGCCTTCCGGCTGCGGATCTCGCCCCGGATCACTACAAGCCCCGAAGAGGCCGTCTGGCGCAAGGCGAGGGGCGCGGAAGCTGGCCAGCCCTTCCAGATCGCCTATTTGGGCATCTGGGACACCGTGGGCGCGCTTGGCATTCCTTCGCACTGGGGGCTTCCGGCGCGGCTTCTGAACCGGAAGTACCGCTTCCATGACACCGACCTGTCGCGGATGGTGCGATCAGCCCGGCACGCCGTCGCGCTGGATGAGAACCGGCGCAGTTTCGTGCCGACGCTCTGGAAGAATCTCGCGGACTTGCGGGCGGAAACTCCGGGCGGCGATTACCGCCAGGAATGGTTCGCCGGCGTCCATAGCGCCGTCGGCGGGGGTGGCGACATCACCAGCCTGTCAAGCCTTGCGCTTCTGTGGATCGCCCGCGGCGCGATGCAGGAGGGGCTGGCGCTTGATCCCGTCGCGCTGGAGGAGGTGCGGCGGGGCTGCGATGCGCTGGGGCCGCTGGAAAGCCATTCGGGGCCGAAATCGGCCTTCGACCGGTTCCTTGGCCTGACGGGCCGCGCCCGCACCGGACCGGAAAGCCTTGGGATGGTCGCGCATCCGGCGATCAGCCGCTGGCGGTCGGTTTCCTATCCGCCAGCCTGGGGCGGACGGCCCTATCGTCCGGGGGCGCTGGCCGCGCTGGCGCATGATCTTGACGGGTTCGACCTCGCGGGGATCGAGGATTACGCGGGCGCGGTCGTGGCCTGAGCGGCAGCAGCCTTGGCGGCTACCCGAAGAACACCCGGGCGCGGTCCTTGACCCAGGCCCAAAGCCCGGGCGCGCCGCGGTCGATCTTGGCGCCGACGCGGGTTTGCAGTTGGTCCCAGGTCACGTCGTAGGTTTTCCAGGTGCCGCCGCCGGAATGGACATTGGCCATCACCGGCTGCACCCGGTCGAGGGATTTGGCGAAGACGGCATCCGGTGTCTCGGCGGCTTCGAATTCATCCCAAAGCGCCCGGAACGCCACCGCCTGGTCGGGGGGCAAGAGGCCGAAGATGCGTTCGGCGGCCCGGACCTCGGCCTGGCGGACTTCGGCGCTGCCGTGGGCCTGGCCGCCCCCGGAATGGATCGGCACGTCGCCCACGTCGATTTCCACCAGATCATGCAGGATCAGCATCTTGATGACCCGGTCGATCCGTACGCCCGGACCGGCCTGATCGGCCAGAACCAGCGCATAAAGTGCCAGGTGCCAGCTGTGTTCGGCGGAATTCTCGCGCCGCGAGGCGTCGCACAGCGTGCTGGCGCGCAGAACCGATTTCAGCTTGTCGGCTTCCGCCAGAAAGGCGAACTGCCGATCAAGGCGTTGGCTGTCGGATGGGGGCAGGGGCGCGGTCAATGCCCGCCCGTGGCGGCGTCGCGGGGCGCTTCGGGGCCCTTGCCGCCTTCGCGCCGGGCCTTCAGCGTCGCGGCGACGAAGGCCTTGCCGCGTTCGGCGGCAAGACGGATGCGCATGTTGGTCAGGAAGGCTTCCTGAAGCGTGGGCGAGGATGCCCCCAGAACCTTGGCGACGTCGTAGAAATAGCGATCATCGTTCAGTTCGAGCATCGCCGCCATGGTGTCGCGCGCCAGATCGTCGGCCAGATCGTCGACGACCCCCATCAGCGGGTTCCTTCGCCCAGCCGGCGGCGGACATATTCCTGCACCGTGTCGATCATCGGGTTCATATGCTCTTCGTCGTTCTCGAAGAAATGCCCGGCGCCTTCGACCACCTGATGGGTGATCGTGATGCCCTTCTGTTCGCGCAGCTTGTTGACCAGCGTCTGCGTGTCCTTCGGCGGCGCGACCCGGTCGGCGGCGCCGTTGATGATCAGGCCCGAAGCCGGGCAAGGCGCCAGGAACGAGAAGTCGTAGATATTCGCGGGCGGCGCGACCGAAACGAAGCCGGTGATTTCGGGCCGCCGCATCAGAAGCTGCATCCCGATCCAGGCGCCGAAGGAAAAGCCCGCGACCCAGCAATGTTTCGAATTCGGATTCAGCGTTTGCAGGTAATCCAGCGCCGAGGCCGCATCGGAAAGCTCGCCGATGCCCTGGTCGTATTCGCCCTGGCTGCGGCCGACGCCACGGAAGTTGAAGCGCAGGACGGTGAAGCCCATGTCGTGGAAGGCGTAGTGCAGCCGGTGCACGACGCGGTTGTTCATGGTGCCGCCGTATTGCGGATGGGGGTGAAGCACGATGGCGATAGGCGCATCGGGGTTGCGTTGCGGGTGGTAGCGGCCTTCCAGGCGGCCATCGGGGCCAGGGAAAATCACTTCGGGCATCGCTTGGCTGTCTTCTTTCGCTGCGGGTGTGGGAAATTGGCTCTTTGGCAGGGAAGCCAAACTTGACTAAATTCCTCGACTACCCTAGAACGTTTCTAAATGAGGGCGCGGACGCGCTCCGGTCGCGGTTGAGTTAAGCGGCGGGATGCTCCGCGTCAATGTCTTTGCTGGGTCTTTTCCTGTGGGTTGGCGATGAAACTTTCGACCAAAGGCCGATATGCGATGGTTGCGCTGGCCGATCTGGCCACGGCGCGCGAGGATCAACTGACCTCGCTGGCTGAAATCTCGAAGCGGCAGGACATTTCGCTGCCTTACCTTGAGCAGCTTTTCGTGAAGCTGCGCCGGGCGGGCCTTGTGGAAAGCGCCCGCGGCCCGGGGGGCGGCTACCGTCTGGCCCGCAGCCCGGATTCGATCCGGGTGAGCGAGATCCTGGGCGCGGTGGATGAAACCGTAAGCGCCCTGCACACGGGCGCCGGCGCCTCGGGCGGGGTATCCGGCAGCAGGGCGCAAAGCCTGACGAACCGGCTGTGGGAAGGGCTTTCGGCGCATGTCTATGTGTTCCTGCACCAGACCCGGCTATCGGACGTGATCCAGAACGAATTGCAGCCTTGCCCGGCCGTGCCGGTGCTTCTGCATGTGGTGGATGAAGACTGAAGGGGGCCACTTGCCCCAGTAACCCAGAAGGAACCGGACCCGGACATGGCCCCGCGCGTCTATCTTGACCACAATGCCACCACCCCGCTTGCGCCCGAAGCGCGGGCGGCGATGCTGGCTGCGATGGACGTGGCGGGAAATCCCTCCAGCGTCCATGCCGAGGGTCGGGCGGCGAAGGCGCTCGTGGAACGGGCGCGGGCGCAGGTGATGGCGGCGCTGGGGGCCGATGGGGCCGATCTGGTCTTCGTCTCTGGCGCGACCGAAGCGGCGGTGCTGGCGCTGGCGGGGCGCGGCCTGAGGGGCGCAGAGATTGAACATGACGCGGTGCGCGCCCATGTCAGATGCGATCTGGCCGTCGATGCCGGGGGCCGTGTCAGCCTTGACGATCCGGCGGGCGCGACGCTCCAGATCGCGAACAGCGAGACGGGCGTGGTGCAGGATCTGCCGCAGGGTCTGGCCGTCAGCGACCTGACGCAGGGCTTTGGCAAGCTGCCCTTCGCCTTCAACTGGTTGGGGGTCGGAATGGGCCTTGTGTCGGCGCACAAGCTGGGCGGTCCGAAGGGCGTGGGCGCCTTGGTGATGCCGCGTGGCACGGATCTTCCTGCGCAGATCCTGGGCGGCGGGCAGGAAATGGGCCGTCGGGCGGGAACTGAGAACGTCATCGGCATCGCCGGATTTGGGGCGGCGGCGGAAGCTGCGGCGCGGGATCTGGCGGCGGGCCGCTGGGCCGAGGTCGAGGCGCTGCGCGACGATCTGGAGGCGCGGCTTCTGAACGACGTGCCGGGGCTGGTCGTGGCCGGGAAGGGGGGGCGGCGCTTGCCCAACACCTCTTGCCTTGTCAGTCCGGGCTGGAAGGGCGAGACGCAGGTGATGCAGATGGATCTGGCAGGGATCGCGGTTTCCGCCGGTTCGGCCTGTTCCTCGGGGAAGGTGCGCGCAAGCCGGGTGCTGCGCGCGATGGGATTTGACGACAACGCGGCCGGGTCGGCGATCCGGGTGTCGCTTGGCCTTTCGACGACAGCGGCCGATCTGGACCGCTTTGCCGAAGCTTGGACGGCGCAATACCGCAAACACGCGGCGCGGGCGGCCTGAGGGCTGCCTTCACAGGATGGAAAAGGAAGCAGTGTGATGGCATTGGACAGGGATCAGAAACCGGCCGAACTTGAAGTCCGCGAAGGCGTGGACCGGGAAACCGTGGAAACCGTCCAGAACATGGGCGCTTACAAATACGGCTGGGAAACCGACATCGAGACGGAATATGCGCCCAAGGGCGTCAACGAGGATATCGTCCGGCTGATTTCGGAAAAGAACGGCGAACCGCAGTGGATGACCGACTGGCGTCTGGCCGCCTTCCGCCGCTGGCAGCAGATGGAAGAACCGAAATGGGCGATGCTCCACTATCCGGAAATCGACTACCAGGACCAGTATTACTACGCCAAGCCGAAAAGCATGACGGAAAAGCCGAAGTCGCTGGACGAGGTCGATCCGAAGCTGCTCGCCACCTATGAAAAGCTGGGCATCCCGCTGAAGGAACAGATGATCCTCGCGGGGGTGGACGGCGCCGAGGCGACCCCGATCGAGGGCCGCAAGGTCGCCGTCGACGCGGTCTTCGACAGTGTGTCGGTCGGGACCACCTTCAAGGCGGAACTGGCCAAGGCGG
>DJWG01000045.1:0-5133 GCA_002440945.1 Rhodobacteraceae bacterium UBA6236
GCGGCCGCTCGGGCATCATCGAGACGAACTTCCGCCAGGAATGTGAAACCGACCTCTTCGGCGAACAGGCCGTGCTTTGCGGTGGTCTGGTCGAACTGATCCGCATGGGTTTTGAGACCCTGGTCGAAGCGGGTTATGAGCCGGAAATGGCCTATTTCGAATGCCTGCACGAAGTGAAGCTGATCGTGGACCTGATCTNNACATGAACTACTCGATCTCGAACACCGCCGAATACGGCGAGTATGTCAGCGGCCCGCGCATTCTGCCTTACGAAGAAACCAAGGCCCGGATGAAGGCGGTCCTCAGCGACATCCAGACCGGCAAGTTCGTGCGTGACTTCATGCAGGAAAACGCTGTCGGCCAGCCGTTCTTCAAGGCCACCCGCCGCATCAACGACGAACACCAGATCGAGAAGGTCGGCGAAAAGCTGCGCGCCATGATGCCCTGGATTTCCAAGGGCAAGATGGTCGACAAGGCCCGCAACTGATCCAGCGACAAAGCAACGGAAAAGGCGGCCCTGGCGGGCCGCCTTTTTCCTGTGACGGCCGCCTGTCCCCGGAGCCACGATGCCACAGACCTACCGCCCGCTAGCCGCCGCCGCCTGGATGGTGGGTTCGATCCTTGGCTTCACGCTGGTGGCCATCGCCGGAAGGGCGCTGCATCCCTACCTGGATACGTTCGAGGTGATGCTCTGGCGGTCCGTCGTCGGCATTGTCGCGGTCACGGGCGCGGCCTTCGCAACCGGGCGGCTGTCCGAGATTTCGACCGACCGCCTGCAGGTCCATGCGGCGCGCAACGCCATCCACTTCGCGGGCCAGAACCTCTGGCTCGTGGCGCTGTCGCTGATCCCCGTGGCGCAGCTTTTCGCGCTGGAGTTTTCCTATCCGATCCTTGTGGCGCTTACCGCGCCCTTCCTCCTGGGGGAACGCCTGACCCGGATGCGGGCGCTTTCAGCCCTGATCGGTTTTGGCGGCATCATGATCGTGGCGCGCCCCTTCGGGTCCGAGGGCCTGTCGCCGGGTCTTCTGGCCGCCCTTGGCGCAGCGGTCTGCTTTGCCGGATCGGCGCTGATGACGCGCTGGATGACCCGCAGCATGACCATCGCCTGCATCCTGTTCTGGCTGGTCAGTTTCCAATCGCTTTACGGCCTGATCGGTGCGGCGGCGGACGGCCATGTCACCATCCCGCCAAGCCCCGCGCTGCCTTGGGTCATCGCCATCGGCCTGGGCGGGTTGCTTGGGCACCTTGGGCTGACCAAGGCGCTGTCGCTCGCCCCGGCGGCGGTGGTGACGCCGATGGACTTCACCCGCCTGCCGCTGATCGCGGTGGTGGGCATGGTGCTTTACAACGAACAGCCCGACATCTGGGTCCTGATCGGCGGCGCGGTGATCTTCGCCGCGAACTGGCTGAACATCTGGTCGGAAAAACGCAACACCCGCGGAATATAAACGCAACAGACACATTTGCTGCTTCATATTCCGCCAACGCTGCGTCATTTCAGCCTCAGGTTGACGTTCCTTCCACCACCGTCCTAGCCTTTGTCGCCACCACCACCACGCAACTCTCCTGGGGAGGAGATCCATGAAGACTATCCTCGCGGGCGCCAGCCTCCTTGCGCTGGGCACCACTGCCGCCGTCGCCGGCGGGGTCGAGCGCGCTGTCACATCGCCCGCGCTGCTTTTCGAAAAAGGCAATTATGCGGAACTGAGCTTCGGCTCCGTCTCGCCCAGCGTTTCGGGGACGCAGGTCGCGCCCTTCATCCTGCCCGCAGGCGGAAGTTCGGGCGATGTCGCCGATCGTTTCAACCTGTTCAGCCTTGGCGTGAAGACGGCGGTGAACGACCGGATCGACGTCGCCGTGGTGCTGGACCAGCCGATCGGCGCGGGCGTCGACTATTCCTCGCCCAGCTATCTTTACGGCGTCGGACCGGGATCGCATGCCGAGATCGACTCCAAGGCGCTGACGGCCATGCTGCGCTACAGGCTCGATGGCGGTTTCAGCGTCTATGGCGGCCTGAAGCTTGAGGAAGTGTCAGGCAAGGTCAGTTTCTTCGACGGCTACCGGATGAGCACCTCGAAGGAAACCGACCTCGGCTATCTGCTGGGGGTTGCCTATGAAAAACCCGAAATCGCGCTGCGCGTGGCGCTGACCTACCTGTCCGACATCACGCACAACTTTGACGCGAACGAAAACGGCGTTGTCACGCAGTTCGAAACCACGGTTCCGCAGACCGTTTCGCTGGAGTTCCAGAGCGGGATCGCCAAGGACACGCTGGTTTTCGGTTCGGTGCGCTGGCGGGAATGGAGCAACTTCGACATCACCCCGAAGCTTTATGAAGTCATCTATGGCGGCGAAGCCCTGGTCTCCTACCGCAAGGACAGCGTGACCTATACGCTGGGCCTTGGTCACAAGTTCACCGAAAACTGGTCGGCAGCGATGTCCTACACGCATGAAGGCAAGCGCGGCGGCTTCTCGGGCAACCTCGGGCCGACCGATGGCCTCGATTCGCTGGGGCTGGGCGTGACCTACACCAAGGACAACATCAAGGTGACGGCCGGGGTAAGCTACAGCCACCTGGGCAACACGATGACCCGCCTCCCCAGAACCAATGCGCAGTTCAGCGATTTCCGCGACAACCATGCGGTGGGCTTCGGCCTGAAGGTCGGCTACGCGTTCTGAGGTCCGGGCCAAATGCCGTTGCGGCCGCCGGCCTGCCCGGCGGTCGTCTGCTTTTCCGGCCCCGCCCGACCTGCCGCAAGAATCCGCGTGTAAACCGGCGCGGGGCGCGCTAACCCTCGGGCCGGATGTTTCGGAAGGCAAGACCATGATCTACCCCACGGCAGCAGACTGGCGCGGCGCGCCCCGCAAGAAGGTGCTCCTGTTCGGGATGTCTGGCCTGGGCAAGACCACCATCTCGAACCTGCTGCGCGCCGGGGGATGGTTCCATTATTCCGTCGATTACCGGATCGGCACCCGCTACATGGGCGAACACATCGCCGACAACTTCAAGCGCGAGGCGATGAAGGTCCCGCTTCTGCGCGAACTGCTGATGACAGACAGCGTCTACATCGCCTCGAACATCACCTTCGACAACCTCGCCCCGCTTTCGACCTACATGGGCAAGCCCGGCGATCCGACGCGCCTTGGCCTGCCCTTCGACGAATACATGCGCCGCCAGACCCAGCACCGCGCCGCCGAGATCGCAGCACTTCTGGACACGATGCCCTTCATCGAGCGCGCGCATGACCTTTACGGCTACGACAATTTCGTCTGCGACAGCGGCGGATCGATCTGCGAGGTCGTGGACCCCGAAGACCCGAATGACCCGATCCTGAAGCCCCTGTCGGAAAACCTGCTCATGGTCTGGATCAAGGGGTCCGAGGCGCATACCGCCGAACTGATCCGCCGCTTCGACCGCACGCCGAAGCCGATGTATTACCAGCCCGAATTCCTGCACGCCGCCTGGGCGGAATACCTTGCCCTGACCGGCACCGCCCCCGACAAGATCGATCCCGATGCCTTCGTGCGCTGGACCTATGCCCGTGCGCTGGCCCATCGTCAGCCGCGATATGAGGGGATGGCCCGGAACTGGGGCATCAGCATCACCGCCGAGGATGCGGCGCGCGTCCGTTCGGTCGCCGATTTCGAAGACCTGATCGCCGCCACCCTTGAGGCCCGCGCCCGATAGCGCTATCCCATCTTCGCATTCCGTAAACCGGAGCCTGTCATGCCGATCACCCTGCCCTCCACGCTTCCTGCCTTCGACGTGCTTTCGAAGGAAGGCGTGATGGTCATGACCCCCGACCGCGCCGCGCATCAGGACATCCGTCCGCTCAGGATCGGGCTCCTGAACCTGATGCCGAAGAAGATCCAGACCGAAAACCAGTTCGCGCGCCTGATCGGATCGACGCCCCTGCAGATCGACTTCCAGTTGATCCGCATGACCGACCACGAAACCCGCAACACCGCCGCCGAACATATGGCGACCTTCTACCGGTCTTTTGCCGAGGTGGCGGCGACGGGCGAAAAGTTCGACGGCCTGATCATCACCGGCGCCCCGATCGAACATCTGGACTTCGCCGAGGTCACATATTGGGATGAACTCTGCCGCGTGATGGACTGGACGCAAACCCATGTCCATTCGACCTTCGGCGTCTGCTGGGGCGGCATGGCGATGATCAATCACTTCCACCGCGTGCCGAAGCACATCCTTGACCACAAGGCCTTCGGCTGCTTCCGCCATGAAAACCTTGCGCCGTCGTCGCCTTATCTGCGGGGGTTCTCGGATGATTTCGTCGTGCCGGTCAGCCGCTGGACCGAAATGCGCAAGGATGAGATCGAGGCGGTTCCGGGCCTCCGCGTCCTTCTGGGCAGCCATGAGGTCGGCCCCTGTCTGGTCGAGGATACGAAGCGCCGCGCGCTTTATGTCTTCAACCACTTCGAATACGACAGCGACACGCTGAAGCAGGAATATGACCGCGACGTTGCCAATGGCACGCCGATCAACGTGCCGCGGAACTACTACCCCGATGACGATCCCACCCGCCCGCCGGTAAACCGCTGGCGCAGCCACGCGCATCTTCTGTATGGCAACTGGATCAACGAGATCTACCAGACCACCGAATTCGACCTGTCGCGGATCGGCACCTGATCCGGGGCATTGGACCCGGGGCTTGCAAGGGTGATTGCAGCCCGGGGGTGCAATCGCGATACTTCGGGTCATACCCCCTCCAGGTGCATTCGCGTGAAAGGGTCCGGCGATGTCGAAGGACAAGAAGAAGAACAAGAAGCACAAGGAAGACTTCGCCCCTGATCCCGCGGTGGCCGACGCCCCAGACACGACGGCGAAGGAGGCTGCGGCGAAGGACGCCACTGTCGAGGCGATCCCCTTCGTGGGTGACATCACCCGCTATCTGGAAACCGAGGCGCCGGACGATATCCGCCACGCCATCCTTGAGGCCGACAGCGACGACATCCTGTCGAAGGCCTACCCCTACCGCGAAGAGATCGACGAGGACGAGGCCGAGGAGCATCTGGCCCGCCTTCAGGTCGAGCTGGTGAAGATGTCCTACCACCTGCGCGCCACCGGCCAGCGGCTGGTCGTGCTGTTCGAGGGCCGCGACGCCGCCGGCA
>DJWG01000045.1:5147-13691 GCA_002440945.1 Rhodobacteraceae bacterium UBA6236
ACGCAATGGTATTTCCAGCGCTATGTCGACTGGCTGCCTGCCGCCGGTGAATTCGCGCTGTTCGACCGCAGCTGGTACAACCGCGCCGTGGTCGAAAAGGTTTTCGGCTTCTGCACCGATGACCAGCGCGCCGCCTTTTTCCGGCAGCTTCCGCAGTTCGAACAGCTTCTGATCGACGAAGGCATCATCCTCGTGAAGCTCTGGCTTTCGGTCGACCGGGCCGAACAGTTGAAACGTTTCCTCGCCCGCGAAAAAGATCCGCTGAAGCAATGGAAGCTCAGCTGGATCGATGTCGAGGGTCTGCGAAAATGGGACGACTACAGCACGGCGATTGCCGAGACCATGCAGCAATGCCACCTGACCTGCGCGCCCTGGACGGTGATCCTGTCCGATGACAAGGACCGCGCCCGCATCGCGGCAATCCAGACGGTGCTGAATGCCGTCGATTACAAGGGCCGCGACGCCACGGCGATCGGGCCGATCGACCGCAAGATCTGCGGCGGGCCAGACCTTCTCTGATGGCCAAGCAGGGCTATCACCACGGCAACCTGCGCCAGGCGCTGGTCGAAGCCGCGCTGATCCTGATCGAGGCGCAGGGTCCGCAGGGCTTCACGCTGTCGGATGCCGCGAAGTCGGCGGGCGTGACGCCGGCCGCCGTCTACCGTCACTTCGCAGGCCGCGACGATCTGATCGCGGAATGCGCCCGCCAGGGCTTCCTGATCTTCGCCGACGTGATGGAGCGCGCCTATGACGGCGGCCGCCCGACCGCGCTCAAGGCCTTCGAGGCGACGGGCCGCGCCTATCTGGCCTTCGCGAGGACGTTCCCGGGCCACTACAAGGCGATGTTCGAAAGCGGGATCAGGATGAACGCCACGCCCGAACTGGCCGAAGCCGCGCAACGCGCCAGTTCGGTGCTGACCCGTGCCGCGCAGGCGCTGGCCGATCAGCTGCCCGAAGGCCGCCGCCCGCCAGCCGCGATGTTCGCAGCCCACGTCCAGGCCATGAGCCACGGCGTGGTCGAACTTTACACCCGCGGCACCCGGTCCCCCTTCGCCGCCGAAGACCTTCTGGAAACCGGAATCGGCATCTATCTTCGCGGTCTGGGCCTGTTGCCTGCCGACAAGTGATGGCACGTCGCAGGTGTTCCCATCAGGATCTTGCAGCAAATTCTCGCTTCTTCGAAGGGATAAGTTGCATGGTCATCATTGTTGCTGCCATGCGGCAGGAATTCGACTAAACCTCAGTGCGCGAAACAAGATAATCCGACATGACGCGAAGCACAGAATCATCCAGAAGCCTTGACCGGGTCGCCCGCGGCGATCTTTGCGCCGGATGTGGTGCTTGCGCAGGCCTGTTCCCCGAACAGATCCGCATGGAAACCCAAGGCCGCGGCTGGCTGCGCCCCGTCGAGATCGCGCCGGTGACGGAAGACCAGGATCGGGTGATCACCGCCATCTGCCCTGGACTGGGCCAGAAGGTCGAAGCGGAGGGCCGCCAGAATCCGGTGCTCTGGGGCCCCTACGTTTCGGTCCAGACCGGATGGGCCACCGATCCCGAGGTGCGTCATGCCGGATCGTCCGGCGGCGCCTTGTCGATGCTGCTCATTCATCTGCTTGAAGAAAAGCTGGTCGATGCCGTGGTGCAGACAGCCGCCTCTCCGGTCCTGGCGATCGGGAATGCGACCGTCCTGTCAACAACCACGGATCAGGTGGTGGCCGCGGCAGGATCGCGCTATGCGCCCTCGGCGCCGCTGGAAGATCTGTCACACCTTTTGGCCGACGGGAGGCGCTTCGCCTTCGTGGGCAAGCCCTGCGATGCGGTGGCGTTGCGCGCCCTGATTGCGATTGACCCGCGCTATGGCCACGCCTTCCCGGTCATCCTGTCCTTCTTCTGTGCCGGCGTCCCCAGCCATACTGGCGGCACCGAGGTCTTGCGGGCGCTTGGAACCACGCTTGACCAGACCGAACGCTTCCGCTTCCGCGGCAACGGCTGGCCCGGGCGCGCGACGGCGGTTCTGAAGGACGGCTCGGAACGTTCGATGAGCTATAACGACAGCTGGGGCCGCGTCCTTTCACGTCACCTTCAGCATCGCTGCAAGGTCTGCGCCGATGGCACGGGTATCGCCGCCGATCTGGTGTGCGCCGACGCCTGGGAAAGCGACGAAGCCGGTTATCCGGTCTTCGAGGAAGCCGAAGGATCCAGCCTGATCATGGCCCGCACGGCTTGGGGTGCCAAGATCCTGGCCGAAGCCGAGGCACGGTCGCGCCTGCAAACCGCACCCTTCAACCTTGATGACCTGGTCGCTATCCAACCCGGACAACGTGAACGCCGCCGCGCACTTCTGGTCCGGCTTGCGGCGCTATGGCTGCTGGGGCGTCCAATCCCACGCTATTCAGGCCTGCAGATCTGGCGTGCGAGTCGCCAGAACAGCCTGCGAAAGAACGCCAGGAACTTTGTCGGAATGCTGCGCAGAACCCTGTTCGGCAAAACCGTCTCTTCCACCTTCAAGAAATAGAGCTTGAACTTTCCATGACCCAATCCCTGCGCCCGATCCGCGTCTGCCTGATCATGCATTCGACCCGCTCCGACAATCTGGGCGTCGGCGCGCTGACGGTGTCGGAGGTGGCGATCCTGCGCGATCTCGCCGCGCGTCTGGATCGCAAGATCGAGATCACAGTGCTGGACTGGAAGGACAAGCGCACGCCTTATGTTTCGGGGCCGGACATCCGCATCATAGACTTCGGCACCAAGGAGCTTCTGGATCCCCGCAAGTATTTTGCCGCCGCACGGCGGTCGGACATGGTGATCGACATCGGCGCCGGCGACAGTTTCGCCGACATCTACGGGGCCAAGCGGCTGCGGCGGATGTTCATCATGAAATATCTGGCGCACCTGGCCGGAACTCCTCTTATCCTGGCGCCGCAAACCATCGGGCCTTTCACCAAGTCCTCGTCCCGGTTCCTCGCCCGGCTGAGCATGAAATGGTCGGCAGTGGTCGCCAGCCGCGACAAGCTGTCGACCAAAGCGGCGCGCGATCTGGGCATCACCCGCATTGTCGAGGCGTCCGATGTGGCGCTGCGGCTACCCTATGATGTCCCGCCTCCGCGCCCGGAAGGTGGGCCGGTCAAGGTCGGGCTCAATGTCTCGGGCCTGCTGTTCGGTGGCGGCTACACGGGCAAGAACGAATTCGGCCTGACGATGGATTACCCGGCGCTGGTCCGTAATATCCTGCGGCATTTCCAGTCGATCGGATGCGAAGTGCATCTTGTTCCGCATGTGCTGGTTTCTTCCGGTCCGATGCAGGGCGAGGACGATTTAGCCGCGTCGGAAAAGCTTGCGGCCGAATTTCCGGGCACCATCATCGCGCCGCGCTTCGCGTCCCCTTCCGAAGCCAAAAGCTACATCGCCGGTCTGGATTTCTTCATGGGCGCGCGGATGCATGCCTGTATCGCGGCCTTCTCGTCGGGGGTGCCGGTCATTCCGATGGCCTATTCGCGCAAATTCGAGGGCCTTTTCGGCTCAATCGGCTTCGACCGGACGGTGGATTGCACCAAGGAAAGCCCCGAAGCGATCCTGGCCAAGATCAAGGCCGGATTCGAGGATCGCGCCGCCGTCAAGGCCGAAGGTGATGCCGCGCTGGCGCGGGGCAAGGCGAAGCTTCTGGACTATGAAAACGCGCTTCTGGCGGTGATGCAGCGGATCAGGGGCTGATCCGCCGCGCCCCGGTTCAGCGGAACAGCACCAGCGCGCCGGGTGCCCAGGCGACGCGGGTGCGGGCGCCGCGCTCAAGCACCTCGCGGCCGAAGACGTTGCGCATCGAGATCCGCACGGGTTCGGTCACGCCATCCAGCTTGACGTCGTAATAGGTCATGTCGCCGTAGTAGACGACCTCTTCCACCGTGCCGGGCGCTTCGCGGTCAAGGGGTGTCTGGCCTTCGTATAGGATGGTCAGGGTTTCGGGGCGGAAGCCCACGGCGGTCGCACCGTCATGAGAGTTCGAAATCTGGCCGGCGTCGATCGCGGCGCGGCCAAAGCCCTGAACCTCGATCTCGACCTTGCCGCCGGTTTCGGACAGCACCTTCGCGGGCAGGAAGTTCATCACCCCGATGAAATCCGCGACGGCACGGGTCTTGGGACGCCGGTACAGCGTTTCGGGATCGTCAAGCTGCGCGATCTCGCCCTCGAACATCACGGCGATCCGGTCGGACATGACCAGCGCCTCTTCCTGGTCGTGGGTGACAAGGATGAAGGTGATGCCGACCTGGCGTTGCAGCTTGATCAGTTCGACCTGCATCTGTTCGCGCATCTTCTTGTCGAGCGCCGACAGCGGTTCATCCAGGAGCAAGACCTTCGGCTTCAGGATCAGCGCGCGCGCCAGCGCCACACGCTGCCGCTGGCCGCCCGACAGGGCATGGGCGGCGCGTTTGCCGTAGCCCTTCAGACCCACCATCTCCAGAGCCTCGTCCACGGCCTTTTGTTTTTCCGCCGCCGTGCGCGGATCGCGGCGCAGGCCGAAGCCCACGTTCTGTTCGACCGAAAGGTGCGGGAAGATCGCGTAGGACTGGAACACCATGTTGGTGGGGCGCTGGTTCGCCGGCACATCCTCCATCGACTTGCCGTCGATCATCACCACGCCCGAGGTGATGTCTTCAAACCCTGCGATGGTGCGCAGAAGCGTGGTCTTGCCACAGCCCGACGGACCCAGAAGCGAAAAGAACTCGCCCGCGCGGATTTCGGCATTGATGCCGCGCAGCGCATGGTAGTCGCCATACCACTTCTGCACGTCCTTGAGTTCGATCATCGGTTTGGCGGATGTCACAGGAAGCCTCCGGTATCCTTGCCGCCTGTTTTCGCGATGCCGCGGCGGCGGAAATATTCAGCAACAATGAGCAGGCAGATCGACACCGCGACCAGAAGCGTGGCGACCGCCATGATGACGGGAATGGCCTTGGGGAACCGCAGCTGCGAATAGATGTAGACCGGCAGCGTGGTCTCGGTCCCGCCGAGGAAGGCCGCAAGGATGAATTCATCCATGGAAATGGTGAAGGAAATCAGCAGGGAAGAGATGATCCCCGGCAGCACCAGCGGCAGGATGATCAGCCGGAAGGTGCTGAAGGCATCCTCGCCCAGGTCATAGGCCGCTTCCTCCAGCGATTTGTCGAGGCTCTGGAACGCCGCCGTCAGGATCGCGATGGCGAAGGGCGTGCACATCAGCATATGCCCAAGGATGATGGTATGGAGCCCGAGGCTCAGCCCCATTTGCAGAAGGATCACCAGGATCGCCATGGCGATGATGATTTCCGGCAGCACCAGGGGCAGCATGATCAGCGCCATCAGCCCGCCCTTGCCGCGGAATTCATAGCGGGTCGAGGCGCGGGCCGCGAAGATCGCCAGGATCGTGGCGCCAATGGCGCTGGCTCCGGCGACGATCAGCGAATTCTTGACCGCGCCCAGCAGCTGGTCGCTTTGCGCCATCTGTTCGAACCACTTGGTGGTGAAGCCCTTCAGCGGGAAGGCGATGATCGTGCCGTCATTGAAGGCGAAAAGCGGCAAGAGAAGGATCGGGGCGTAGAGGAAGATCAGGTAGATGATCGTGTAGCTGCGCAGTCCGGTCTGTTTCGGCTTCATTTCTTGACCTTCAGGAAGCGGGCATTGAGCAGCACGAAAACCGCCGAAACCGTGCCGACGATCAGCATGGCCGATACGGCGATGGCCGAGCCGAGCGGCATGTTGTCGATGGCCAGAAGCTCTTTCTGGATGACGTTGGCGATCAGGGGCAACTTGCCGCCGCCGATGATGTCGGGGGTGACGTAGTCGCCCACCGTCGGGATGAAGACGATCAGGACCGCCGCCACGACGCCCGGCATGGACAAAGGCAGCGTGACGCGGAAGAAGGTCATCAGCCGGCTTTCGCCAAGATCCTGGCCCGCCTCAAGGAACGAGCGGTCGATCTTTTCCAGCGCCACGAAGATCGGCAGGATCGCGAAGGGCGCATAGGCATGGGCCAGGGTGGCCACCATCGCGCCGACGTTGACGTTGATCCAGGTCAGCGGCTGGTCGATGATCCCCAGCGCCTTCAGGCCCGAGTTCACGACCCCGTTGTAGCCCAGGATCACCTTCCACAGGAACACCCGCACCAGATACGAGGTCCAGAACGGGATGGTGATCAGAAACAGCCACAGCGACTTGCGCGACGGGCTGACGTGGAACGAGACGAAATAGGCCACCGGATAGGCCAGCACCACCGTGAACAGCGTGACCAGCGTCGACACGAACAGCGACCGCCCCATCAGCGCACGGTAGATCGGATCGGTCCAGGCCTGGACGTAATTCGAAACCGTGAAGGTGCGGATCACCTCGCGCACGCCGGTCCCGTCGGTCATGAAGGACAGATACACGACGGTCGCCAGAGGCAGGGCCAGAAGCAAAAGCGCATAGATCGCCGGCGGCGCGATCATCGCGTATCCGTTTCTGGCCTGCGACCGCGGTCGCTTGCCCGGAGTCGAAGCTGAAGTCATTGTCCCCACCCATCCCGTTGGATGTCTTCTTTGATGCCTAGTTTGCACAAGCCCCGCTCGGAGGGAAGGGGTCAGACGCCGGCCCTGCCTGCCAAAAAGCCGGACCGTGGCGTCAAACCGGCAGGTCGGCCGGCGGATCGGCCAGAAGTCGGGCAAGTGCCTGAACCGCTTCGCGGTAGCGCTCACGGGATTCGCCGCCGGGGATGGCGATGCGGACGGCGTTGGGGGCGGTGCCGTCCTGCAGGGCATATTCATCGGCCGACCGTATCAGGACACCCGCCCCTTCCGCTTCGCGCGCGAAGGTCGAGGCCCGCCAGCCCCGCGGCAGCCGCAGCCAGACGAAGCTGAGCCCGTCCTGCCAGCTCAGGTCGAAACCGTCGAAGGCCGCGACCATCTCGGCCAGCCGGGCCGAGATTTCCTCATGCACCCGGTCGCGCAGGGTCAGCGCCTGCCCCGAGGTCAGGAGCCTCAGGACGATCTCGGTCACCGGGCGCGGCATGCCGAAGTGCGAATGCTGTCCGGCGAGCCGCCCCGCCTCACCCAGGCCGGTCGGACAGACGATGGCGCCGAAGCGCAGGCCCGCCGAATGCGACTTGGAAAAAGAGGTCAGATACCAGCAACGCTCCGGCGCCAGCGCCCGAAGCGCCGGGTCGCGGGGCGCGCTGACGGTGTAGCAGTCGTCCTCGATGATCTGGAGGTCGTGCTTGCGCGCCACGCGCACGATATCCTCGCGCCGTTCCAGCGGCATCCGCACCGTCGTCGGGTTCTGCGCCGCCGTGGTCAGGCAGACGATCCGCCCGCCATGCCGACGGCAGGCCGCGTCCAGCGCATCGGCCCGCATCCCCCAGCCATCGACCGCCACCGGGACGACATCGGCGCGGTTGAGCCGCGCGGCATATCGAAAGCCCGGATAGGCCAGATCCTCGCAGAACACCTGCGGGCGATCCCCGCGCAGGCAGCATTGCAGCACCAGACCCACGGCGTTCTGCCCGCCATGCGCCAGCGCCACGTCATCGGGCTCGATCCGGCCCAGCCTGCGGTCCGACAGATAGTCGACCAGCGCCTCGCGCAGCGGCCTGTCCCGGCGCAGGCCCGGATATTCCAGCCAGTCCTGCCCGATTTCGGGGATGATTTCGGTCAGGATCGCGGCAATCGCCGCCGATTGGCCGACGTCCGGCAAAGTCGGTGAGCGCATGTCCACGGGCCCCTGATGGCTTCGCGTCCCCACCGGTTCATGCAACGCGACCGAAGGCCCGAACTGCGGCGCGCGGGCAGCGACGAAGGTGCCGCGGCCAACCGCGGCCTCAAGCAGCCCTTCCTGGATGCCGATGTGATAGGCGCGCGCCACGGTGCCGGGGGTGATCTTCAGCTCCCACGCCAGTTCGCGCACCGGCGGCAGGCGCGACCCTTCGGCCAGGCCGCCGTCGCGGATCGCCTCTCTTAGCGCATGGGCCAGCGCCAGATACTTCGGCCCGTCGAATTGTGCCAGATCCGGCGCCCAAATTGTACCCAAGACAATCTTCTCCTAGAAGGCAGGTGGCGCCAGTTGTATTGCTACACTTAACCCAACCGGGAAATTGTATCAATACACTCGAAGGACCGCCGCCGTGACGTCCCGCAAGACCAGCCTTCCCTACCCCGCCGTCACGACCAGCGCCGGCCCGGCCTCGGTCTTGCGGCGCCTCGTGGACGCGGCGCTGGCGCGGCAAAGCCACCGTCGTTCGCTTCGGGCGCTGGCGGAACTGGACGACCGCCTGCTGGGCGACATCGGCCTGACCCGCGCCGAGGCTGAAAAGCGGCTGGCGCTTGATCGTATCTGAACGGGTCTGTCTCTTCCCCTGACGGACCTCTTCCTGGCCGGGCCTCGCGCCCGGCTTTTTTCTTGGCGCCCCCCCTCGAAGGCCGAAATACACCGCCCAAAATGCGAAAAGGCCCGCTTGCGCGGGCCCTTTGCAGAAAACCTTGCGATCCGATCAGCGCTTCGAGAACTGGAAGGACCGGCGGGCCTTGGCCTTGCCGTATTTCT
>DJWG01000113.1 GCA_002440945.1 Rhodobacteraceae bacterium UBA6236
TCATGGGATTTGTGCAACAGAGCCAATTGCCTGAGTCACGCACCGTGCCAATCCGACCACGTCCCGAAGTCGCCAAGATCGATTTCTATCAATCGTCCGTCGTCCACATGGCTCCATCCATAGTCCGCTACATAAAGGTGCGTCTCGCCTGAACCGTCGCTAGCAGGGGCCAGCACAAGATCCTTTACATGAACCCCGTGACCCGTATCGGAACTTGCCGCATCCGCCAACAGCGTGATGGTGTCTACGATCTGTCCGGCCCGGGAAACCTTCCAGACAGTCGAACTGAACCCGCCGCCGACATAGAAGACATCCGCGCCGGGATCATAGGCCAGCGCTTCGGGGTCTTTGATTTCAACTGGAAGAACAACCGAACTGAAAAGCTGCGTTCCGTGGTTATCCACCTCTATGATGGTGCGGGTATCACCATTGCTGATGAAAAGATGACCGTCATTGGGATTGAAGGCGATGTCTTCTGGGTCAAGGCCATTAAGCGGCAGAGTGTTGAAGGATCGCAGCACTTCAGTGGGATTGGCGGTGCTGACGACGAAGACTTTGTAGAGATCGTCATCCGTAATATAAAGGAGTCCACCATTGCTATCGATCGCAAGCCCGGTCGGTTCGGCAGTGAAACCCAAGTGCGATGCAGCGATGGAACTGCCATCCAATCCTGTTCGAACCAGATTGTTGCTGCGTGAGAATGGCGCCTCATCCACCTCTGAATCCGAAATGAAGAAGGAGTTGGTGGCGGGATCGTAGGCGATCCCGGATGGATCCGTGAGTCCAAGGTCGCGGGTAAGGTGGTCGGCCACGATACTTGGACCCTCATCCACGATGATCGCATTGGAGATGGAGTTTCCAATGCCCAATACGTTTCCGCTGGCCGTGACGGCGCTGTCGAGATGTAAACCAAACTGCTCCGGGTTCTCCGCAAGCGCGTCGTTCAGCAAGGCGACGCGAACATAAGCCGTTGTCGCTCCTGCAGAGATGAGAACCTGGTAAGACGAAAGCCCGATGAAATCCTGTCCGCTTTGCGCGGTGCCATCGACGGTGCTCAGCGTCAGTGTCACGTCAGTTGTGAGTGGGCCGGACAATTTGACCGAGAACCAGACGGCGCCACTGTCTTCGCTTTGGATATCGCCTGAAGCCACCGCGATGGAGGCCTGCACATCGGTCGGCATGATATGCATCTGATCCGCTGCAATCGTTGCGCCCGCCTGGGTTACAGCCAGAATGGTCGGCGCAGCGCCGCCCTTTCCATCAGCATCCCAATAGAGGGTGCTTTTGTCCGCCCGGTAGACGAACTGTCCGTGACCGATTGCTGTCGAACTGGTTCCCGTGACGAAGTAATCGGCGCTCAGCATGCCGTCTGTCAGGCCTGCCCCTTCTGTAAGCCCGAAGTCCGCTGCATAAAGTCCAATCCTGTCCTCGGCGGCAAAGTCGTAGATTTGATCGTACACGTTGGTTTCGCGCATGATCACGAAGGTGTCGGCACCCGTGCCTCCGGTCAGATAATCCTTGCCGGTCCCGCCGATCAGCACATCGTTGCCATCCAGACCGTAAAGTGTATCGCTACCGGCGCCGCCAAAAAGGACGTTGTTCCCCGAGTTCCCCTTCATGACATTGTTGAGTTGGTTTCCAACCCCATCAATGTGATCGACCCCGGTCAGCTCAAGCCTTTCCACATAGCGTCCGAGGGAATAGTTGATCGAGCTGAGGACATAATCAATGCCACCATCATCTATTCCGGCGGTGACCTCTTCGCTAACCACATCGCCAGGGTTGTCCACCCGGTAGATGTCGTTTCCCGATCCACCATACATGGTATCGGCGCCCGTGCCGCCATCAAGCAGATCGTCGCCCGCACCGCCATATAGAATGTCGTTTCCGGCTTTGCCGTAAAGTCGGTCCTTGCCGTCCAGCCCGAAAATGACCTCTGATACCGCGGAGCCGATAAGATCTTCTCCGAAAGCGGTTCCGATAATCTGCTTGGTTACTGGCATGATACTCTCGCTTTTTGCACTTTAACGGTTTGTCAAGCGGATGCGAATGGTCGTTGCCGAGAATGCGGACTGAATTGGCGGTGCAAAGACTCTGACACAGTTGCCGTCCGGGAGTGAGAGATATGAAGCACTACCTCTTTCGGGTCGCCCCGAGGACACAGGTTTACGTCCGCTTCATGTGCGTTCATCAATCAGCGTTCGATAAAGCGCGGCATGGCGGTCGGCGATGGCGTTGAGGCTGAATGAGGCGCGAACGGTTTCCTCGGCTCGGGCCTGCATCATGCGGGCTTCGTCCCGGTTCCGCAGAAGTCGCAAGATCCCTTGTGCCAATGCCTTCGGTTGCCCTGGTGTCGTCAGAAGGCCGTTTTGTCCGTCCGTGATCACCTCGCGGCAGCCGGGCATGGCTGTCGAGACCACGGGCAAACCTGCGAGTGTGGCCTCCAGCAAGACCCGCGACACGCCTTCCCGGTATTCCGTCGGAAAGGCGAAAAGGTCTGCCATCCGCAAGAGCGCAGGCACGTCGGTGCGCGGACCAATGGCCTGAACATAAGGGGCGTGTCGGGCGATCTCGGCCGCGGTGACCGCCAGGGGGCCCTCGCTTTCCCGCGGGCCGACCAGCAAGAACCGCGCCGAAGGGCGATCTTGGTGGACAAGCGCCGCAGCCTCCAGCAACGCAGGGATGCCCTTTTGTCGTGTCATGCGGGTTACGGTGATGATGACCTCGGCATCCTCATCAAGACCAAGGCTCTGCCGCATCGTCTGGCGATCGGGCGCGCTGGCAAGGGCGGCTTCGAACCCCTCGACGTCGATCCCGCCGCCGCCTGCCGGAATGACAATGCCATTGGCGCCGGCCATGGCGTGGCGTCTGAAGAACCTCTCATCGTCGTGGATCTCGAAGACCGTGGCGGCGGTGCCTTGTGCGGCACGGCGATGAAGCGCGCGGTAGACCGGTCGCAGCGCCAATGCGACGGGGGAGCGCGATGAATAGACCCAGCCTTCGCCGCAGATCGTTCGGATGGTGCGGATGTGATCGCCCGCCCGCCGCGCGGCCATGGGCAAGTAGATGCAGGGTTTGGTGTCATAACCTTGCGCGATGTCGGGGCCAATCTCGTGCAGCAGTCCGGCTAGCCGCGTCACTGCGCGGCGATCCGAAAGGGGAGTGACGAAGCGGTCGAAATGCCAGAGCCGGAAGGGGATGCCGGCCATTTTGAACGGGGCGGAATTGCCGCTTCCGGCGGCGCTCACGCGAAAGCCGCGGTCGCGCATCGCAAGGATGAATGGGATCCGCAGATGGTTGTCCTCGCCGCCGACGAACAGGACATGGCAGGGTCCGCCATCACGGCCGAGGCCAGCAGAAGCGGCCGGTCCAAAAAGGGGATGCGGTCTCATTTCGGTTGCTCCTGCGCCGGTTCCGTGGCGCCCGGGCCTTGTGCGAAATAGCTCTGGAATACCTTTTGCAGGTTGGGGTGGTCCGTCCCGTCGGCCATCTTGAGTGTCGGGCAGGAGGTGGAGGGTTGCGGCGCCCAGGAATAAGCCATGTCGAAGCTTCGCCACGTCTGCGGTACCAATTCGTCCCAAAGTTTCAGCATGGCCTTGGCTTCGGCTTCGGTGGGCAGTCGGTAGTACTTTTTGTCTCGATCGGTGCAGGACTGGCCGAAGGTCTGGAATATCGGCACGATCCTTTGGATCGGGATGCCCGCGTCCATCGCCGCTTCGATGCGTTGGCGCATGGCTTCCAGGTCGCAGCCCTTGGCCGAGTTCGCCTCGTTGCAGGGATAGGGGTCAATGCCAATCAGATCGGCGACCGCGCCCAGTTGGGCGAACTCGTCCGGGCCATTCGATCCGCCTTGGATCACCACGAAGGTCAAGGCGCCCGGGTGATAGAGCCGGATCAGATCGCTCCGGGCCGCGATGGCTGCAGCGGCGCCGGGGCAGGCTGCGGGATGGGGTTCGTCAGAGATGTAGTAGACACCGCTGAAGGCCGGATGGCCGCGCGCAACCGCGACAGCCGCGACCACTTCGGCATCGCCAAGGCGCCAGCGACAGTCCTTGTTGAACCCGTTGCCTAGCCACAGGACGCCGCGCATTCCGTCAGGAAGTGCATCAAGCGCGCCGGTTGAGCCAACATCGACAAGATCGAAACCGATAGCGCGAAGGGCCTGATAGTCCCCACCGGTGTTCACGGCCAGATGACGACCGGCGATCCGGATCGGCGCACTTTCCTGTCCGGTGGTCCCCGCGGCAAGACCCCAGGCGATTGCAGGGGGCACAATCGCCGCCACGGACAAGGTCAATGCCTTGGCCAGGATGGACATGGGCATCTTCGCGATCCTCCCTTGGGCGTTACGCGGTTGTCAGGCAGGATGGGGCAACAGAGCTTCGTGCGCTGCGGTAAGCGCCAGGCCTGGTTCGTCGTAGCCAAGCTTTCGGTAGGCGCGCAGATCAACGCATGTAAAAACGGCTGATATGGCGGACTTGTCCCCAGCGATGAGACTGCGCAACAGGTGCAAGGCTTTCTGGGCCTCGCGCTCGTCAGTCGTGCCCCACCGCACCGTCAACAGCACCCGGTCGACCATGGCCGCCAGAACGCGCGTTTCGGTGGCTTCGGACAGGGACGCGGAATCGATGACGACAAGGTCATACTGGGACCGGAAGTCAGCCAGCAGCGCGGGAAGGACAGGGCCGGAGACCACCGCCAGCGGGTCGGCGGGCACTTGCGGCATCGGCAGATAATCGAAGCCCAGCCCCCCGGCCCACCGGATCGCTTGCGCGACGGGCTGATCGCGAAAGTAGTCCACGCTGTCAGGGACTTCGCCGCCCAAGATGGTGGACGTCACGGTCGGATTTCGGAAATCCAGATCAAGAAGCAGGACACGCCGTCCGATCAGGGCCGCATAGGCCGCAAGGCTGATCGCCAAGGTGGTCTTGCCTTCAAGGGCGGTACTGGAGGTAACAAGCAGACTCGTCCCCCCTTGGGAGGCAGGCAAGCCCTCGGATTTCGTTGCGCCTAGACGAGATGCGGCAATGGTCGTTTTTCCCGACAGCGACACGATTACCGAGCGGATCGCTTCGGCATAATCGGAAAAAGGATGTCCCGTCAGGAACTGGCGCATCTCATGCGGCGCGATTTTCGTGCCGGGCACCAGGCCGATGCAGGGCAGGCCAAGTTTCTCAGTAACGTCTGCTTCGCTGCGCAGGCGCCGGTCGAAACGTTCGACCACGATCGCGCCCAGCCCGCTAAGGATCATGCCCGCGATCAGGGCCGGAAGGATGAAAATCAACACTCCAGGCGAACTGGGAACGAGAGGCACTGTCGCTGCCGAAACTACCCGGGCCGCAGATGCGCCCGCGCCGTGCAGGCTGAGGTCGGTCAGACGGCCCTGCAACGTATTTACAGACTGTTCCTTTGTCAGAACCTCGGTTTCAAGATGCTGCAGCCGCAGATAAGGTTCCGATGTATCCGTCTCGGCGGTCTTGAGCGACTGCAACCGGCGGTCGATCTCGGCAAGCCGATCCATCAGAGCCTGCTGTTCCGGCAAAAGCGGGGCGCTTTCGATCACGCTGCCTTCGGCTTCGGCCAAGAGCCGGATCGAAGCGTCACCGACAGAAGCGACACGCGGCTGTTGCCCGGCCCCCTCCGCCGTCCGTTCCTTGTGCACAAGGTCGAGTCCCAACCGGTTTTGCGGATCAAGCCTGGCGAGCGCCTCCTGCGTGGTGCTGCGCAGCCGAAGAAGTTCTGCTACCTGCCGTGAGGCTGCAGAAAGATCATCGTCGGTGACGTTGCCAGCGGCCAACCGATAGGTTCGCAGCGCCAGTCGCGCGCGATCAAGTTCGTTGCGCGCGGCAGCCAAGGTGTCTTCAAGCCTGGCAATGCTGCGCGCCCGCGCATCCAGACGGCGCTGCGCCTCGGCTGCCAGGTAGACCTCGACCGCGCGGTTCGCGACGACCGGTGCGGCTAATGGATCGGTACTGCTGAAGGCAACGGCGATCACGCGGGACCGGCGTTCCTTGTAGGCGAACAGCGAACGTTCCAGCGCTGCGTCGTCCGGCAGACTGTCAGGCGGAAGGGCCTGCGCCGAAGCTCCCTGCTGAACAGGTGCAGAAGCGCCGGAAACGATTGCTGCCCCCGGGTCGATCGCCAGGCTTTTCGCCACCGCGCGCAGGTGGGCGGGAGAGATGAGAAGTTCGACGAGGGTATCGATTTCAGCGTCGACAGACGCGCTTCCCTCGGCGGTGTTGGGGGGGTCGTAAAGGATCTGCGCCTTTGCGGTGTAGCGGACCGGCTTGACCAACCCCAGGGTCGCCGCTGCGAGGACCACGACCGCAGTGATGGTGCAGATCAGCCGCCAGCGGCGCCGCAGGACGGCTGCGACCTGACGAAAATGAAACACGCTCGTCCGTTCCTCGGTCATGGGCAAAGCTCGCTCTGGGTTCGGGCGGCCAACTGGACCGGCTGTTTCGATGCGTCTCGGGTCGGGCGCCATGCTTCAAGCAGACAGATCGTGATGCCGAACCAAAAGATCGGATGGCGCAAGACGAAGTGGAACAGGCTGAAGAGGCTCAGCGCGAGAATCAGCCCGGACAGCCCCGGCAGGCGCGCCCGGATCGAGGCCAGCAGCGTCATCGCGCACAGACCTACGAAGGCCAAAGAACCCACAAGCCCCGCCTGGGTGAATATCTCGAGGGGGGTGTTGTGGGATTCGAACTTCGCCGGAGGAGATCGCTTGTATGTCTTGCTGGTCAGATGCGGCCCAGGTCCAAAGCCGATCAGCTTCGATTCCACCCCGATGGTGAGCGCCTCTTGCCAGAGATGCAGACGCGTATCACCCTGACCATCGTCGTCATAGACCTCGGTCAGACCCTCCGCCACCTTCGTCTCCGCGCCTGGGGCCAAAGGCACCGATCCGACCAATGCGACCGGAACGACCGCAAGTGCCAAGACCACCGCGCTCCCTTTCAGGGTGGGGGCGCGTTCGGCATCCGCAATCCAGGTGATACCTTTGAGGATGACGAAGGGGATCGCCGCAACCAGACACGCCAGCCGGAACGTATCACTTTTGGTAAGAAATCCGACTGTGATGGCGACCGAAAAACAGCTAAGCGCCAGCAGCAACTCCAGTGGCCGGGCGGCGTGTTCTGCCAGATGGAGCGATAGCAGCGACAGCACGATCGCCAGGAACGCCAGTTGGTTCGGGTCCAGCGACCACCCGCGCAGCCGGTCGAAGTACCAGACCTCGGTGCCGGGGATGGTGAACAGGCCCGCGGAAGACAGGATTTGCAGCGCCGCGGAAATCGCGCCGAAGACGACGACCAGCCGCACGACCATGATCCGCCGGGTGTCGTTCGCAAGGACGAGAGTCATCAGAACCCCCAGGGTGAACATCAGAAGATAAGCCCCGCTGTCATGCGCGATGCCCGAAAAGTACTGGTAGGGTTCGACCAGCAACCCAACGATCATGCCAAGGCAAAGCGCAAGCCCGGTGATGGTCCAGAAGCCAACGATGTGGTGAAAGGCAGTATTCGGACCGACCCGGTTGCCCAGCATCAAACCGGTCAGCGCCAATCCCATCCAACAAAACAAAAATAGTTCGCCCGGGCCGATCGGCAGGCCGGCGAAGCGCAGCTCTGTCGAGGGGTAAAGAACCAATCCGAGGGCAAGCAAAATCTGCATCATGGCCTGGGTAACTGCGAAGCAGAGGAAAAAATATTTCCAACACCGATCATGTTTTGACTCCAAGCAAGCGGACGGTCGGCATCAGCACTGTATGAGAGGGTCGCACGCGGCACTTCGGCCGAAAATTCCGATTAAGGATAAGGTTCTAATTCTTAAGGAGTAGTCAGAACCAAATAGGACGATACTCCCTTACGGCGTTTTGCGCCGCCCCTTTGGACTGTTATCAAATTGGGATGCGATCTGCTGCCCTGCTCGGCGCTGATCGCCGGAAAGACCTGAAAAGGTCTTGGTGCTCCGTATCGAGGAGGGAGATGTGAAAGTCGTCATTCAATGCGGAGGGAAAGGCACGCGCCTTCGCCCTTATACGATGGTGCTTCCGAAACCGCTGATGCCGGTTCAAAGTCAACCAGTGTTGGAACTTTTGATAAAATGGCTGCGCCGCAACGACGTGCGCGATGTGGTCATCACGACCGGCTATCTTGGCCATATCATCAAAAGCTACTGCGCCGACGGACGGAAATGGGACATCAACATCACTTACACCGAGGAAGCGGAGCCGTTGGGAACCATAGGTCCGCTGAGCATGCTGCGGGATCGGCTGCAAGAGCCCTTCATGGTAATAAATGGCGATATATTGACTGATCTTGATATCGGCAGTTTCGCCTCTGCGCACCGGCAAAACGGCGCATTGGTCACTGTCGCCACCCAGAACCGCAAGACCAACATGGATTTCGGTGTCATTGAAACCGAGGACGGTCGGATTGTCAGTTTCCGGGAAAAGCCTGTCCTTACCAATCTCGTCAGCATGGGCATTTATTGCATGGATCCGGCGATCTTCGAATATATTCCTGCCGGCGTTCCCTTTGGATTCGATGATCTGGCCTATTGCCTGCTGTCGCGCGGTGCGCCGATGCACAGTTATATTCACACCGGCAGCTGGCTTGATATCGGACGAATTGACGATTTCAAGGCCGCGCAATCGCTGGATTGGGAAGAGCACGAATTCCCGCGCGAGGCGGTTGCGCCTTTGCGGAGATCCGTTGCGTGAGCATCTTCCAGCCCCTGGTCGGTCTTGAAGGCAATATTCCTTGTGTTGGGAGTCAGATCTGATGATCTCAGTCGCCGAACCCATTCTGGGGCCGCAAGAACAGTCCGCCATCGCCGGCGTGCTTGGCGGCGGTTGGATCACGCAAGGGAAGGGGGTGCGTGACTTCGAGCTTGCTTTCGCCAAGAGGCACGGCGCGGCGGATGCGGTCGCCGTAAACTCCTGCACCGCCGCGCTTCACCTTGTGTTCGCAGCCCTTGATATCGGACCCGGCGATGAGGTCATCGCGCCGTCGCTGACCTTTGTCGCCACCGTGAATGCGATCCTCTACACCGGCGCGCAGCCGGTTCTTGTGGACATCGAGGCGCTGGATGCACCGGTGATCTCGATTGCGGCCGCCAAGGCCTCGATCACGCCCCGGACACGCGCCATCGTGCTGATGCATTTCGCCGGCCACCTGACCGACCCCGAGCCTTGGCGCGAACTGGCTGCCCGTCACGGCCTTTGGCTTGTCGAGGACAGCGCCCATGCCGTGGGCCTGCCGGGGGTCGGCCAATATGGCGATGCGGCGGCGTTCAGTTTCTATGGAAACAAGAACATGACCACCGCGGAAGGCGGCATGGTGCTGATGCGTGATCCGGCGCGGCTGGAACGGGCGAGAAGGATGCGCGGTCATGGCATGACCAGTTCCGCGCATGACCGCCTGATCGCTCGGTCATCGCATTACGACGTGATCGAACTTGGTTACAACTACCGGCTGGACGATCTGCGCGCCTCGCTTGGCCTTGTTCAACTGGGCCGCCTCGACGGCTTCAACCGCACCAGGGCAGCGCTGGTTGCAGGGTATCATGAACGCCTGGACCGGCTGCGCAACAGCTATCCCGATATCGTCGTGCCAAAGCCCCGCAGCGGCCAGTCGGCCCATCACATCATGCCGATCTTGGTCCCAGAGCTAAAGGATCGCGATGCAGTCGCGGACGCCATGCGCACCGCCGGAGTGCAAACGACGATCCATTATCCCCCGGTCCATCAACTTACCTATTACCGCAGCCGGATGCCGGGGTTGGAACTGCCCGTGACCGAAACTTTCCATCGCCGCGCTCTGACCCTGCCGCTGCATCCCCGCATGACCGAAACCGATCTCGACAACGTCGTCGCCGCGCTGGTGGCGGCTCTTTGACCCCTGTGTTCCGACCACATCGAGGCACGACATGGCTTACACCAGATCCTCCTGCGCCGACGACCATCCGCCACTGATCCGGGCCTTCGATATTGCGGTGTCGCTGACCGTGCTTGTCTTGATCTTGCCGGTTATGGTCCTGATCGCCTTTGCCATAGCAATCGAAAGCGGTTTCCCGATATTTTACATCCAGAAGCGCCTGGGCATGGCTGGCACGCTGTTCGGTATGTACAAGTTCCGCAAATTCGGCCCTGCGGAAGGTGAAACTGGTTCACCACTGACGCTTGAACACGACAGCAGGCTCACCCGCGTCGGCGCCTTCCTGGCCCGCACCAAACTGGATGAGCTTCCACAGATATTCAATGTGCTGCGCGGCGAAATGGCGATCGTGGGGCCACGACCCGAGAGCCTTTCGTTCGCCAAGTGCTTCACGCCGCATTTTCGCGCCCTATTGCGGTATCGCCCCGGAATTGTAGGGCCAAGCCAAGTGTTTTTCCGTAGCGAATGCCGCTTTTATCCACTGGGGGAGGACGCTGCCGCGTTCTACTGCCGGGTGTTGTTCCCGGCAAAAGCCACCATCGACCTCAATTATTATCCCCGTCGCACATTGCTGCAGGACTTGGGATGGATGCTTCGCGCGCTTGCTGTCGTCTGCCTGCCGGGCGCCGTGGGCGGCGCGAAGACGCAGATTGACCTGTCCCTTGTCGCATCTGCCGGGGGACCGGCGCGGATCGCGGATTCGGCTGGCGGTCCGCTCAGCCTCGACCTCGGATCTGTATCTGGGAAAGGATCGGCGCGATGACCTTCGGATCCAGCTTCTTCGCCGACCACTATGAAGGGCGGAATGTTCTTGTCACCGGTGCCGACGGCTTCATCGGGTCACATCTGGTCGAGGCGCTGGTACAGTGCAGGGCGCATGTCACGGGCCTCTGCATGTATAATTCCTTCGACACGCAGGGATGGCTCGATGATCTCGCCCCTTCCGCGCGGGAGTTTCTCAACATCGTCCGGGGTGATGTCCGGGATCCCGGCTTCATGCGGGGCATCATCCGCAACCAGGACACTGTCTTTCACCTGGCCGCGCTGATCGCCATTCCCCATTCCTATGTCGCAGCCCAGTCCTATGTCGAAACGAATGTGTTAGGCACGCTCAATGTCCTGGAAGCGGCCCGGGATAACAATATCCGGCGCATGGTTCATACCTCGACCAGTGAGGTCTACGGCACGGCCCTGACAGTGCCGATAGCGGAACCGCATCCGTTGCAGGGACAGTCGCCTTATTCTGCCACCAAGATCGGCGCCGACATGCTGGCGGAATCCTTTGCGCGATCCCATGATCTGCCGGTGGTGACGCTAAGGCCCTTCAACACCTTCGGCCCGCGTCAAAGCGAACGCGCAGTGATCCCGACGGTCCTGCGCCAGGCGCTTGATCCTAAGGCGACCGCGATCCGGGTGGGCGACCTGACAACGATCCGCGACTTCACGTTCGTCGAGGACACGGCTACCGCCTTCCTTGCCCTCGGCGCCGCCCAGAAACCCGACTTCGGCCGCGCCTACAACGCCGGCACCGGACATTCCGTCACCATCGGTGAAATAGTCAGGTTGATCTGCGACCTCACGCACTGCGCGAAGCCCGTCGAACATGAAACCCACCGCATGCGCCCCGCGAAGTCTGAGGTGCGCGAGCTTCTGGCCGATGCCCGCCTCTTGACCCGGACCACCGGTTGGGCGCCGCAGTTCAGTCTTGAAGATGGTCTTGCGAAAACCGTTGCCTGGTGGCGGCGGCGTCTTGTCGAAGGAAAAGTTCGGAGTGAAATCGCCTATGCAACCTGATCGCGCATTTCTCGTGTCTTCGCGCCGGTTCGGTGGACTGGCTGTTTTCGTTTGCGCATTTCTCACGCCGGGTCTTGGCAGTGCGGAATCGCAGGCCGTGACCCCGGTCCCGGCAGGACAGATCGGCTTGCCGGCACAGCCAGAGTATCGGCTGCACCCCGGTGACGTAATAGCGGTGACGGTGGCCGGCTTTCCCGACCTGTCCCTTCAGGCCGAGGTGCAGATCGACGGAAATCTGAGCCTGCCGCGCGTGGGCGAGGTCGCAAGTGCCGGACGCACAATCGCCGAAGTCCGCAGCGAAATCCGGCGCGCATTGTCGAGTCGCATCCTGGCCACGGTCCTGTCCGATGGCAGCGAAACGGTTCGTGCGGTTGATCCCGACCAGATCGCCGTCGCGGTCACCAGCTACCGCCCGGTTTATGTCGCAGGCGATGTGGCCAGGCCCGGAGAGTTGACTTTCCGCCCCGGGATGACGGTGCGGCAGGCCATTGCCGGTGCCGGAGGGGCCGCACTTGCTCCGATGGCGCCGATGCAGGATCCCGCGGTCTTGCGAACCGACTACATCGAGGCCTGGTATGTGCTGGCCGATGCGGAGGTCCGGGTCTGGAGCCTCCAGTCAGACGATCAGGAACGTGCGGATTTCAACAGATCCGTGCTTCCGTGTGGACCCGCCGACCCTGGGGTGCTGGACCGCCTTCTGGAAGCGGAAGCCGAGGTCAGGGCGCTGCGCCTGCAAGGCCGGAGCGCTGAACGAACCTTCCTTGACCGGTCGATAGCCCAGATCGACGAAAGGACAAAGGTGCTGTCCCAGCAACTCGACGTCCAGCGGCAGGCGGAAGAGGAAGACAATGTTGCACTGGCTGTCGCGAACGACGGAAGCAAGAAGGGCCTCTACACTGCCGCCCGGCTTTCTGACATCCGCAATGCGGCCCTGCTGTCGGCGACGCGACGTTTGCAGACCGAGGCCGAACTGATGCGCCTCAGGCAGCAGCGGCTCGAGTTCGGCCATGACCGGGACCGGCTGGAAGATCAGGCGCGGCTTGAACGGCTGTCAGCGCTGGAAGAGGCGCAGCTGAAGCTCGCACAACAGCGGGCGCGGCTGGCCGCCGCCGCGGCCCGTGTTCAGGCCGCGGGGCTTGCGCCGTCGATGGGCATACCAGAGGGGGTGACCCGGATCGCGATCACCCGGGACGGTATCGGTACGACCCAATCTGCACCGGACGCCCAGCTGTTGCCCGGTGATGTTCTCGACGTGACCTTCGCGGCCGCACTGGCCCGGCCCGGCCCGCAAGGCGCGACGGTCGGCTGCCCCGGCGGAACCTGACTGGACGCCAGAGAGGAGGATCGGTTGGACCACGGAAGGGCAAGACTGACCGGAGCCACGTCCCCGAACGGGACCGGGCCTCTTGTCGTCGAACTCTATGGTCCATCCGCCTCTGGGAAGACGACGCTGGCGAAGACCCTGGTCGCGGACTTGGGGCGTCAGGGCTGGAACGTCCGGCTGATCTCCAGCGCGCGGCCCGCCGAAAAAAACGAGGGCCGTCAGCGTCGTGCGTCACTGCGTCGGCTCTCGAAGCTTTTCGGTCTTGCGGCGGCGCTGACCAAGGGGGGTGACGAAGGCCCGGGCGGTGAACTTTTGTCCCTCCTCCCGCCGTCCGGCGTAATCTACGGTCTGCGGTTCCGCCGCTACATGATCGGCCTTGGGCGGGCGATGAGGCTGGGCAGCGATGTCATCCTTCTGGATCAGGGCTATCTTTCAGCGGTCGGCACGCTTTGGGCTCTTCATCCCCGCAAATCAACCGGCGGCATCGGCCGCGCGCTGGATCTTGTGCCGCGTCCCGACGTGGCGCTGCGGCTGGGCGCGCCGCGCGCAGTCCTCTGCCAGCGGCTTCAGGCGCGGCTGAATGCGCAAGGCTGGCTGGAGCGGCGGATGGAGTTGGACATCAATACCACCCTCAACCAGATTGCCGCCTTCGACGAGATCGATGCGGAGCTTGAACGGCGGGGGATACCGATCTTGCGGGCCGAGAGCCAAGACCCGGTTTCCGCGGCGGTGTCCAAGGCGCTGAGTGCCGCGCACGCCAGTCGCGGGGCAGGACGGAGCGGCGAGGCTTCTGCCGGAGCAGGCGGCTTTCCGAGCGCAGATCCGGTGGTGACGGGGGTGGTCGAATGATTGCGTTGTCACGGTTCGGAACCCCAACCGGCAAGGACGCGGGCCGCAGCGGCCAAACTGGCCTGCGCGGCGCCAGTATCGGCGCCCTTGGGGTGCTTCTGGGGTCGGCGGCGATCAGCTATCTTGGGCAGCTGGGCACGGTCCGTCTGGTCGGGGTCGAAAGCTTTGGGATCTACATCTATGCCTTGGCCTGGCTCACTCTGCTGGCGCAATTTGCCACGCTCGGATCGAATGTTTCGTTGCTGAGGCTCGCTTCGGGATACCAAGGGCAGGGGGCATGGCCGTTGATGGCAGGCGTTCTGCGGGTGGCTTTCGGCGCCACGGCAGCATCGGGCCTTCTGCTTGCGGCGTTGGTCATGTGGGGACTTCGGCGCTGGGGGCCCGGGGGGGATCTGGGGCTGACCCTGATGATCGGGGCGGCCGCGATTCCGCTTCTGTCGCTGCAACTGGTCGCGGCTTCTGCGGTGCGCGTCTTTGGGGCGGTGGTGCAGGCCCTGGTGCCGGAACGCCTGGTGCGCGACAGCCTTGCGCTTGTGGTGCTTGGTTTCCTTTATCTGTCCGGCCTTGCCGCCCCCGGCGCCCCGGCCGCGATGGCGGGTATGATGGTCAGCGCTGCCGTCATCTTCGCGATGAGCGCGGTCCTCGCCGCCCGGTTCTGGCCGGTCGAGGCGCGGGGCCTGCCCTGGACCCACGACCTGCGCCGGTGGCTTCGCCCCACGCTTCCGCTGACGGTCATCATGGTTGCGGACGTGGTGATGGCACGGTTCGGCATTGTGGTTCTGGGCCTGTTTGGACGCACCGCCGAGGCCGGGCTTTTCGGGGTCTGCCTCGGCCTTTCGCTTTTGGCCGCCTTGCCGCGCATGGCCGTCGCCGCCGCCTTTGCCCCGAATGTGGCGAGCCTTCATGCCAAGGGCGATAGCCCTGGCCTTCAGTTGCTGGTTCGGCGCGGCGCCTGGCTGTCCTGTCTGGGAAGCCTGGGGATAGCCCTGCCGATGGTGCTGGCGGCGCCCTTGCTGCTGTCGCTGTTCAGCGCGTCCTTTGCGGCCGCGTCACCGATCGTGGCGGTGCTCGTTCTGGGCCAGGTCGTCGCCGGTGCTGCCGGGCCGCAGCAGCACCTGATGACGATGACCGGCCACGAAGCGACCGGGGCGCGGATGCATCTGGGATCGGCGCTTTTCGGCACGGCGCTGGCTTTGGCGCTTGTTCCGGCGTTCGGGGTTTTGGGCGCTGCCGTCGCGACCACCGCCGCCATGAGTGTCTGGAACATCGCCATGGCCGTTTTCGCTTTCAGGCAGCTGGGTCTGCGCCCCGGCCTGCTGACCTTTGTCCGACCCGCCCCCACGGCCGCATAAGGAGCAGTCATGCCAAAGTCCGTTGCAGATGCCGCCGCCCTTCCTGCCGCAGCCGATGTCCAGGCCCTTCCGGTCAGCGTGGCGGGGCCGTTTCGCCGTCTGCTGGCGGCGCTGGAGGCAGCCGGGCTGCGCTACTGCCACTGGAAAAGCAACCTGCGCCTTCTGGACAGCCTGACGGGCGAGGATGACCTGGATCTTCTGGTCCACCGCGCCGATGCGACGGCGGTGTGCGCGCTGTTGGCAAAAGCGGGATTCAAGCTGGCTCGATCCGGTGGCGGCCTGGACCATCCGGGCGTGATCCATGCATTGGCACTGGATGATCCGGATCAAAGAATCCTCCATGCGCACCTGTATTTCCAGGTGCTGACCGGCGACAGCCTGGTAAAATCATACCACCTGCCGCTAGAGAAGACCCTGCTGGACGGAGAGGCGCGTCTGCACGGCGTCCGAGTGCCGGAACCCGAGGTCGAACTGGCGGTCTTTCTGCTGCGGATCCTTCTCAAGCACCGGGCCTTGTCCGAAGTGATGCTGGTCAACCGCGACAACGTCGGTGTCGCCGATGAACTTGCTTGGCTTTTGCAGCGTGCGGACTGGGCCGCTACGCGCGCGACGCTGGTGCAATGGATGCCCGATGCGGACCCGGCGCTTTTCGACGCGATGCAAGAAGCGGTGGCGGTGCCCGGTGCCATCTGGCGGCGCATCGCGCTCGCGCACCGGATCGTTCCGCACCTGCGCAACCTGCGCCGCATCGCGCCGGGTGCGGAAGTCTGGTCGCGCGGGAAGCGGCTTCAGGTTCTGGTTTTGGGAAAGTTCCGACGTCACAAGGACATGCAGCTTGTGACCGGCGGCATTCTGGTGGCGATGGTAGGGCCCAAGGCGGTTGGCAAATCGACCCTGGGCGGGATGTTGGCCGCTACGTTCGGAGAACACCTGGACCTGCGCCGCGTCCATGTCGGCAAGCCCCCGGCAACCTGGCTCACCTTGGCCCCGGGGCTGATGATCCCGCTGGCGCGGAAGCTTTTGCCGGGCCAACGCTCCGGCGCCTACGAACGCACGGACGTCGACCGGTCGGCGCCGAAGCGTTATTCGCTGATCCATGTTCTGCGGATGACCATGCTGGCATATGACAGGCGCGCCCTTCTGCGCCGCTGCTGGCGCGATGCCGCCTCTGGCCGGATCGTGATGACCGATCGCTATCCCTCGCTGACGGTCGGGGCGATGGACAGCTGCCGCTTCAGCGAAGACGACATCACCAATTCCAACTCGATGCTGGCGCGCTGGCTCATGCGGCAGGAACGGGCGCTTTGCCGCAATCTTCCGCAACCGGACCTCATCCTGCGCCTGGAAGCGGACATCGGCACGACGCTGCAACGCGATGCTTTGCGCATCAAGCCCGGCGGGCCAGATGCCGAGGCGGTCCTGCGCCGCTGGACGCGCGAGACAACGGGCGACTTCGGGAATGCGCCGGTTGTCCATATAGACACCAAGTGCGCACGCGAGGTCAGCGCGGCAGCAGCGGTCCGGGCGGTCTGGGATGCGCTGTGAAGGAATGGGCCTGAACATGTAAAGACAAGGGGTGGGTGTCTTGTCCAAGAAGGATCGGTTTTCAGGGGTCGTGGGCGAGCTGCGCCGACAGATGCCCCTGCTTGTGCTGTTGAGTTGCGTTCTGAACCTGACGCTGCTGGTCGGCGCGATCTACATGCTCCAGGTTTATGACAGGGTTCTGACCAGCGGTTCTGTGGACACGCTCATCTGGCTGACCGGAATCGCCGTCTTCGTGATCGTGATCTACGGCATTCTGGAACGGGCGCGGCGCCAGATCCTTTCCCGCGCTTCGGGGTTTCTCGAACGGGAACTTGCGCACGCAACGCTGAAACACACGCTCGAAGCTCGCTTGGCCGGAGTTGAACCAAAGGCCACCCTGCGCGATGTCGCCGACTTGCGCAGCATATATCAGGGAGAGGTTTTTGCAGCGGCGCTCGATGCCCCTTGGAGCGTCCTGTTTCTGGCGGTGATCTGGTTGCTGCACCCGGTGCTAGGCTTGGTCGCAACATGCGGTGTGATCCTTTTGCTGATCATAGCCGTCACTCAGGATCTGCTTATCCGGGAAGACCAGGTTTATCTTGGCGCCGCGTTGCGAGAGGTGAACGAAGAGGCCGTCCGCCTTGGCGATGCAGGTGAAACGCTGGCGCCTTTGGGAATGACCGAAGCGCTTTTCGACCGCTGGCGCGCAAGACAGACCCGGATGAGGATCAGACAACAGCGGGTGACCGACACTCTGACGACCGCCTTAAGCATCAGCCGTTCGGTCCGCCTTGCTTTGCAGGTCGCAATCCTGGGAGTGGGGGCCTACCTGGTTCTGGATGCCCGTATCGGGGCGGGGGCTATGGTGGCGGCCTCGATCATCCAGGGCAGGGCACTTGCGCCGATCGAAAAGGCCACCACGGTATGGAGCCGGTTCGTGGCGGCACGAATGGCCAGGATGCGGCTGCATCAGATGCACGAGGGTCTGGCCAACAAGGAAGAACAGATCGCTTTGCCGCGTCCGGCGGGGCAGCTTGATGTTGCAGGCGTCTCCTACCAATCTGCGGGCGCGCCCGCCCCGATCCTGCAGAGCCTGACCTTTTCGCTCCGCGCGGGTGAAACCTGCGCCATCATCGGCCCTTCGGGGTCTGGAAAAACGACCTTGTGCCGGTTGATCGTCGGAGCCTGGGATCCAACGCGTGGCAGTATTCGCCTGGACGGAGCAGAGGTAAGGGACTGGGACGCACGCCGGCTCGGGCCGCACATCGGCTATCTGCCCCAGACAGTGCAGTTGTTCCCAGGCACTATTGCAGAAAACATCGCAAGGTTCGGAGATCTGGACAGTGGCCGCATAATCGCTGCTGCGAAGCGCGCCGGTGTCCATGATCTGATCCTGCGACTCCCGAAAGGGTATGACACAGAAGTGGGTCAACACAAGGCGACGGTATCATTGGGCCAACAGCAGTTGATCTGTCTTGCGCGGGCATTTTACGGAGACCCATCGCTGATCGTGTTGGATGAGCCGAATTCGAACCTGGATGGCAACGGCGAAAGAGCCCTCTTCGAAGCCGTATTGTGCCTGAAGGGAACCGGAACGACGGTTCTTGTCGTGACGCATCGGGCGCAAATCCTGAATGCCCTCGATAAGGTCCTGGTGTTGAGGAATGGCATCCTGGCCGCATTCGACGACCGTGCAAATGTATTGCGCCCAACGCCTCAGCCAGAACATGTCAGTCCCCTTCCAAAGGGAGAAACACCATCCGCAGCGATTCCGATCGAAGACTGGAAGCGCGCCGCGGGACTTGGGGGTGCCGAATGAATGTGCCCGCCGCTGCCTGGCCCGAAGAATGGCTGGGTCATTTTCAGAAGATGCTGGACCGCTTCGATGATATCGCAAGTGGTCAGCTGACCGTTGCAGGATTTATCCCAGATACGGAAATCGGGGTATTTGCCGGAGTCCTTGTTCTGCTTTTGGCAGGCGTGCAGTTCTGGCGTCGCACTGCAGATGCAGCCCTTGCCTTAGATAATGAACCTCTTGCGGTATTGACACATGGTCCGCGACGGACGGCGCTGATTGCTGTAGCGCTCCTAATCAGCGGACTTGGCGGTTGGTCCTGGTTCGCACCTCTCACAAGCGCGACCGCCGCGTTGGGGGTGGTCGCCCCCGATGGTAACCGGAAATCCGTGCAGCATCTCGAAGGCGGTATCGTGAAGGAAATTCGGATTCGCGAAGGTGTGCATGTTGAACAAGGGCAGCCACTTCTCATCATCGACGACACGCAAGTGCGCGCGCACTTGGACGAAGTCGTCAAAAGCTATCACCATCTTCTTGCAACCGAGGCGCGGTTTGAAGCGATGATCCAGGGGAAATCGGATATTGCCTTTCCGTCGGATATAACCTCCCTGCCTTCCGATCAGCGGCTCGCTGTTACCGAAAGCCAGTCAAGCGGTTTCCAAAGCTGGCTTTCCATTCAAAAGGTTCAGATCGATGTTATTGAAGCACGCATCCGACAGTTGAACGATCAGAAATCCGGCCTTCTGGGGGTAGTCGAGGCCAAGAAGCGACAGCTTGCATTGATGCGGGACGAAATTTCCACCACTGAAGAACTCGTCTCCCGCGGGCTTGAACGCCGACCGCGGCTTTTGCAAATCCTGCGTGGCGAAGCCGAGCTTGAAGCGGAGGTCGTGGCCAACCTGTCCCAATTGGAAGAGATCCAGCAAAAGATCGGCGAAGCGCGCCTGCAGTTGGCTGGAATGCAAGAAACCGCATCCGAAACAGCAAGCCGCGAACTGGCTGATATCCGGCGCAGTCTGAGCGAAGTGCGAACCAGAATTCCTGCGATTAACGACCAACTTGCGCGGACCATCGTTCGGGCTCCAGTCTCGGGCACCGTAATGGGGCTTCAAATTTCCGCCGCATCCGAGGTTGTCAGGCCCGGCATGACATTGCTGGAGATTGTCCCAGATAACGCATCTTTGGTTATCAATGCAAGAATTAGACCTGCGGATATAGATCGCATCTCAGCCGGAATGACGGCGCAGGTCATATTGCCGGCATATCAGCAGAAGTCCCTGCCGAAGATTTATGGAATTCTCGACTCCATCAGTGCTGATCGTTTTTCGGATGAGAGGTCCGGGGAGCAGTATTTTCTGGCGAAAATCAGCGTCGAGAAGGAGGAATTGGCGAAGTTGGGCGATGCAAGAATGCTGACAGGGATGTCTGCAGAAGTGATGGTCGTCCAAGCGGAGACGACCTTGATACGATATTTGATGGATCCGATCTTGGCATCGTTTCGGCGCAGTTTCCATCAATAGCGCCGGCGTTGTCAGCGGTTTGAGGCGTAGAGTGCCGAGTGGCCTCGCTGAAAAATTGAGACTGGTTCGCATTTATCCGACGGCACCGCCATACTGTAGTTAAATAGCGGACCGCCACGGGACCCGATGCTCAAGAGCCCACGGACTGAAGAATTAGATGCCCTGTTCCGCCCGATCACCTGTAACGCATGCATTTGGCCAAAGTCACTCTGGCGCCTCTTGCGCCGGTGCTTCACCCATCGACTTCATGCCACGGATACGCGCCAGCGTCTCGCGTACAAGGGCCGCCGCCAGTTCGGCGGTGTCCGCCTCGGCATAGCAGCGCAGTTCCGGGGCGTTGCCGGATGGCCGGAGGTGCAGGATCGCGCCGTCGGCAAAGGTGATGCGCAGTCCGTCGGTGTGGTCGACGTGGCTTTCATGGCTGCGGGCAAAGACCTTCGCGCGTGCGGCCTGGCTTGCCGACAGTTCTGCAAGCAGGCCCTGGGACCAACCGGTCGGCACCTCGGCCAGCCGGTCCGAAGCGGTCGCGCGGGCGGGAAGCGTGGCGGTGAGCCCTGCAATCGACAGGCCCCGCGCTTTTGCGAGGCCGAGCGTTGCGATGATCGGCAGGAAGGCGTCGCGGGTCAGAAGCGGCGCGATGGGGCCCGCGGGCCCGGCGGCTTCGAACCCAAGAAGAAATCCGCCATTGGCCTCGAACCCCGCGACCCTGGCCTCGGGTTCGGCCATCAGGGTTGCCATTCCGGCGATGACGTAAGGCGAACCGATGCGGGTGCGCAGGGTGTCGCGGAAATGGCCCGAGGTTTCGATCAGGGTGTTGGACGAGATCGGCGTGACGATCGACCGCGCGCCAAACGACAGGGCCGTCAGCGTCCCGATCATGTCGCCGGGGATCAACCGGCCGGCCGCGTCTGTCAGAAGCGGGCGATCTGCATCCCCATCGGTCGAGACGATCGCGTCGAAGCCGCCTTCAGCTGCCCAGTCCGCCAGCATCTTCTGCGTGGCATCGCTGACGGCCTCGGTATCGACGGGAACGAAGGTATCGCTGCGGCCCAGCGGGGTGACGGTCGAGCCGAGGGTTTCCAGAACCTCGGCCAGCAGGTCGCGCGCGACGGAACTGTGCTGGTAAAGCCCGATCCGCAGCCCTTGCAGCGCACCGCCATAAGCCAAGATGTAGCGCCGGGCATAGTCGGCGCGGGCAGCCGGTGCATCCTTCGCACAGGCCCTGACGGCGGGGTCGGCTTTGGAAAGCTTGGCCAGGATGGCGGCCTCGTCGGTCTTGGTGATCTCGCCCGTGCGGCCGAAGAACTTCAGGCCATTGCGGTCGGCGGGGATATGGCTCCCGGTGATCATGATCGACGGCGCGCCCGCGGATATCGCCGCAAGCGCAAGGGCGGGCGTCGGCACTTCGCCGCAATCGAGAACCCGGCACTCCATCGCCAATGCGGCATCCGCCACCGCCGCCGATATCCGCGGTGAGGATGGCCGCAAGTCGCGTCCGATCATGACCGTGCCGCCGTGCCCGATCACCTTCAGGAAGGCTTGCGTGTAGCTGGCGCAGACATCATCCGACAGTTCGGCCACAAGTCCCCGCAGTCCGCTTGTTCCGAATTTCGCTGCCATGATTCCCCGTTCTTTCTGCCGTCCGGCACCCGAGCTCCCGCGCCATGAAAGAGTATAAAGCCCTGAACGAGGCTCCGCAGCCTCGCACTGCGATTTTCGCGGAGGCGTTCCAGAACCCGAGAGAGCAGGGCGGTCACCTTACTTCGATATCCGAAGCAAATGCAGGCGTTCGCTGAAACTGTTTCCTCTGCCCCAGGAAACGCGTGGTCTGGCACGAGGGAAGATCGCGTTTCCGACGAAGGAAGGATATGGTGTGCGAAAGTTTCGGGCTCTCGAAGGCTGGTGTTCTGGATGTGCAGCTTATGACTGGCGCGTGCGTGCGGCAGATGACAGGATCGCCGCAAATTCAATGACGTGCCCGACAAGGACCGGAATTCCCTGGCGACGATCCGGGTGGCGTGACTGCAAGACGTCCCTGTCCACGCGAAAGGTGGAGGAGTAGCATGACCGACAATATCCTTCCGGTGGTCCTTTGCGGCGGAACAGGAACCCGGCTTTGGCCGGTGTCGCGCGAGGGCATGGCCAAGCAGCTCCTGCCGATCATGGGCGACGAGACGATGTTGCAGATGACGCTGCGCCGGGTGAAGGCGGAGGATTTTGCAGACCCCATGGTCATCGGCGCCCATGCGGTGCGCTTCACGATCCGCGATCAGGTCGAAAGCGTGGCGCCGCAGGCCCGCGTCGTGATCGAGCCGGAGCGGCGCGATACCTTGGCGGCCGTGCTGCTGGCCGCCGCGATTGCGGCCACGGAAAACCCCGATGCCGTGCTTGCGGTGATGCCTTCGGATCACCTGATCCGGGACACGGCGGCCTTCCTGAGCGCGATCCGCACCGCCGCGGCATCCGTGCGCAGGGCGGGCATCGCGATCATCGGTGTCCTGCCGACCGCCCCGGCAACCGGGTATGGCTATATCAAGCCCGGCGAACCGGCCGGCGATGGAACCTTTGCCGTCCGGCAGTTCGTCGAAAAACCCGACGAAGCGCGGGCAAGGCAGCTGATCGACGAAGGGTGTCTCTGGAATGCCGGGGTTTTCTGCTTCCGTGCCGGTTGGCTGATCGAGGCGCTCCGCGAGGTTGACCCCGAGGCGGTCGACCTGGCCGAAAAGGCCGTGATCGAGATGCGGCAGGATCTTGGGATGTGGGTTCCCGGGGCGACCTTCGCGCAGATCCGCTCCATCTCTTTCGATCACGGCTTCATGGAGAAGACCGCCGATGCGCGTGTCGTGCCGGGCGACTTCCACTGGTCCGATGTCGGTGACTGGGCGGCGGTCTGGGTGGAATCCGAAAAAGACGGGGCCGGGAACGCAATCAGGGGCGATGGTTTTGCCCTGGATGCAAGGGACAACCTGATCCATTCCGAAGGCCGGCTTGTCTGCGCCGTGGGGGTCGAAGGTCTGGCCATCATCGAAACCCCCGATGCGATCATGGTTGCCCCGCGCGAGAGGGCGCAGGACGTCAAGGAACTGGTCGGTGCGCTGAAGGGCGCGAACCGGGCCGAGGCAGTCGAACACATCCGCAATCACCGGCCCTGGGGCTGGTATCAGACGATGGACCTGGGCGAACGGCATCGCGTCAAAAGGATCGTGGTGAAGCCGGGCGCGAAACTTTCCTTGCAGAAACACCATCACCGGGCCGAACATTGGGTCGTCGTGCGCGGCACCGCCGAAGTGACGGTGAATGGCACCGTCTCGATCCTGCATGAAAATGAAAGCATCTTCATGCCCATCGGCTCGATCCACCGGCTTGCCAATCCGGGGCGCATTCCTGTCGAAATCATCGAGGTGCAAACCGGCACCTATCTGGAAGAGGATGACATCGTGCGGATCGAAGACGAATTCGGCCGGATCTGATATGGCTGGCAGCGGCGGCGCAGAATTGTCGCTGCGCCCAGACGAGTGGAACGAGAGTTACGAGCAAAGGTTTTCCAGATGGCCAACGATACCCCCCGCATCACGCCGCTTCATGTCGTGGAGATGCAGACCCTGTTCGGCGTGGGCGGCATAACCCGGCATGTGCTTTCGCTCAGGGACTGGATGCGTGCGCGGGGTCACAGGATCACGCTTGTCGGAACCCCGTCGGACTGGGCCGGTCCGCAGTCCGAGCCGGATTTCTTCGATTTGCCGACGAAATCCGTGTCGGGCGAGGGGGGATCGGTTCCGGCGCGGCTGCTGGCGGCGGGCCGTGCGGCAAGGTCGATGCGGCGCTGGTTGAAAAGCAATCGGGTCGATCTGATCCACGCCCATGAATCGGCCCCGGCGCTGGTCGCGCACCTTGCGCGCATGGGCCTCGGGGTGCCGCTTGCGGTAACCTATCACGGGTCCGAACCGGCGCGCATCGAATCCTTCGGCAAGATTGCCTCCAGGGCCGATCTGGTCATCACGCCATCGCACCGGTCCGCCGATGATCTGGAAAAGATCGGCGGCGTGCCGAAATCAAAGCTCAAGGTGCTTGGTCTTGGGGTCGCCCCCGCGCCCGACGATCCCGCCGATGAGGTCGCGGCGCTGCGGGCAAAGCTGCTGAACGGCGGCGAACGGCTTGTCGTCACGGTGGCGCGGCTTGAATATCAGAAGGGCATCGATCTCTTGATCGAGGCCATCGCCCGGATCATCCCCGACCATCCCGGCTGGCGGTTCGTGGTGGCGGGCGACGGGCAGGACGAAGCGAAGCTGAGGACGATGGCGCAGAACAGGGGGGTGGCCGGCCACCTGACGTTCGTCGGTCGCGTCAACCGCCCGCATCTTTACCTGCGCGCCGCGGATCTGTTCCTTCTGACCTCGCGCTGGGAGGCGCTGCCCTTCACCATCGTCGAAGCTTTTCAGGCGGGTATCCCTGCCGTGGCCACGGCCTGTTCCGGCGTGGTGGAACTGATCGACGGCCAAGTGGGCGCGGTCGCACCCGTCGGCGATATTGACGAGATAACGCGGCAGGTGCAGCGCATCCTGGAAGACGACGCGCTGCGCACCCGCATGGCGGCCGCCGCGCTGGAGAAGTCAAAGCTCGACCGGTTCAACCCGGACTGGGTCCACCAGCAGTTCGAGGATACCTATCATCGGCTGGGGCGCCGGGGTTAACGCTTCATCGACTTCAGATGCGCTTCCGTCTCGGCCAGACCGCGCGCCAGATCGAAGGCCGGGGCATACCCCAGCCGTTCCTTCGCGCTGTCAATGCGGCAGTGGCCACGGCCCATGTATTCCTCGAACAAATGGTGGTTCGGATAAAGGACACCGCCCATTCCGAGTCTGCCCTTCACCTGGGTCACCAAAGCCTCGAACCGCCGGTGGCCGATCATCCGGCGCAGCAGCGCGCTGACCTTCGCGGCCGCAGATGGCGGATGATCGGCACCATCTTCTTCCGGTTTCGGGCCAAGCGTCTTTTCGATCTCGCTGGCGGGAATCCGGGTCACGCCCTTGGTGCCAAGGATGGTAGCATAGCCGTCCACCAATTCGGACCATGCAAAGGGCGTCTGCCCCGAAATGACGAAGCGCTCTTGCCCAAGGTCGGGGACAAGGGCCGCCTTCAGGCAGGCCTGCACCACGTCATCGACAAAGACGCCGTTGCAAAGCCCTTCCGGTTCGGGGATCACCACCCCGCCGGCAAGAAGCGCCCGGGCAAACCCGTCAGTCCAAAGCGACGATCCCGGCCCCCAGACAATCGTCGGCTGCAGGATCGCGGCGGGAAGCGGCCCCGCCATCAACTGCCGCTCCATTTCGATCTTTGCGCGCCGATAAGGGCTGCCGCCCGGACGCTCCATCGTGGAGGCTTCATTGCAATCCTGCTGGGGCCAGCCATCATAGACCACGATGGACGATGTATGGACGATCCGTTTGATGCCTGGCGCCTGCGCCGCCGCCAGAAGGGCGTTGAACGCCGCCAGATTCTCTGCCGCCGTGGCGCGGACATCATAGGCGAGGTTGAAGACGATTTCCTGCCCGGCAAGCGACCGCTCCAGAAAGGCCCGGTCGGTCATGGACCCGACCCGCACCCGCACCGCCAACGGCAGGCCGCTGACAGAGGCCCGCGACCGCGATAGAACCGTCACGACCGCCCCCGCGTGGTTCAGGGCCGACACCAGCCTGCGGCCGATGAAACCCGTGGCCCCGGTGACGAACACATGCCGGCCAACCCATTCTGTTTCCATCTCCGCACCTCTTTGCCGCCGCAACGCAGAATAGCCACATGGCCAGACCCTTGGAAAGCGCCAGGCAGGCCCAGACTCGTCAGAAACCGCTATCCGTGCTAGCCCGAAAATCGGTGTAGCATCGAACTTTATGCGGCGTGGCGGGTGCCCCCCTTGGGTGGAAGGATCAACATGCGGATCGGCGTCATCGGGGCGGCGGGCAAGATCGGCCAGATGCGGGTGGCAACGATCCTGGCCGAACAGAAGGCCGAACTTGCCGCCGTGATGGACATGTCGATGGACAAGGCGCGCGCCCATGCCCACGGCGCGCCCGCCTTCACGGATCTTGAGGCCTTTCTCGCCGTGCCGATGGATGCGGTGGTGATCTCCACCCCCGCCCATGCGCGCGAACCCCTGTGCCTTGCCGCCTTCGCCCGCGGCCTGCATGTCCTGTCGGAAAAGCCGCTTCACCACACGGTTGACGGAAGCCAGCGCATCCTGGCTGCCGCCAAGGCCGCCCGCCGCCACCTGGGCGCCGGATTCAACATGCGCTTCTATCCCGCCTTCGCCTACATCAAGGACGTGATGGAAAGTGGCAAACTGGGCGAGATCGACCATATCCGCATCTATGGCGGCCACGAGGGATTGCCGAAGTTCGCCTTCGATTGGGAATACAAGGCCGAAATCTCGGGCGGCGGCGCGCTTTGGGACGTGGGCATCCACATGACCGACATGGCGCGGTTTCTCATGGGGGAAATCACCGAGGTCTACGGCGTGACCTCGGAAAGGGTCTGGAAGGTGAAGGGTTCAGAAGACAACGCCATGGCGATCTTCAAGGCGCCCACCGGGCTCGCCGCGACCTATCAGGCGACATGGACCGACTGGAAGGGCTACAAGAGCGCGGTCGAGGTCTATGGCTCGCACGGGATGGTGCGGGGGGCCTACGCGCCGATGGAAAATCTGCTCATCACCATGGAAAAGCCCGGTGGGCCGACCACGGTGATGCGCAATCGCTACCGCTCGATCCAGATCCGCGAAAAGCTCCGGTCTTGGAAGACGACGGCGCTTGCCTCGTTCCAGGATGAACTCGCGCAGTTCATCGCGCTTGCCCAGGGCAAGACGGGGCTGCGCATCGCCGATGGTCATGCGGCCCTCAGGGCGGTCGAGGTTGCGGCGGCGGTGGCGGAAAGCTCCCGCTCCGGGCTGCCGGTGCGGCTCGGGAACCTTGGGGACATGCGCCTATGACCGAAGCGCCGGAGCTTTCTGTCGTCGTCACGATCATCGACGGCGGCAGTCCCCTCAGGGACTTCCTGCGCGCCGTCACCAGCTTCGATGATCCGCCGACGCGTGAGGTGATCCTGCCCTACGACGCAAGCCGCCCCGAGGTCGCGGCGATGGCGGCAGAATTTCCCACGGTGACCTTCCTCGACATCGGGCGGATCGACACGATCCATCCGATCACCACCGAGGCCGGCCTGCACGAGCTTTACGATCGCCGCCGCGCGCAGGGGCTGGCGGCCTCCCGGGGCAGGATCATCGCGATCCTTGAAGATCGCGGTCATCCGCGCCCTGACTGGGCCCGGGCCGTCGTGCGGCTGCACCGGGAAACCGGCTGTCATGTGGTGGGCGGCGGCATCGAATGCCGGGAACCCGCGAGCCTTCTCAACTGGGCTTTCTACCTGACCGATTTCGGCCGCTACGGCCTTCCGTTCGACAGCGGCCCGGCGGAATGGGTGTCGGACGTGAATGTCAGCTATTCCCGCCCGGCGCTGGAAGAGATGCGGCACCTGTGGAAAGACCGCTATCACGAACCCCTGGTGCACAAATACCTGATGGACAAGGGCGAAAAGCTCTGGCTGTCGAACGAGATGATCATCCGGCACGGGCGCCCGCCGACAACCCTGTCCTACCTGATCCGCGAACGGTTCCACTGGGGGCGGCTCTTTGGCCATATCCGCACCATGACCATGGGCGAGGCCGAACGCTGGAAACTCATCCTGATGAGCCCGCTCATTCCGCCGCTCTTGTGGGTCCGCCACGGGCTTGTGCAAAGATCGAAGGGCAGGGGGCTGCGCTACATCCGGGCGCTGCCCTATACGATGATCCTCACCACATCCTGGATCTTGGGCGAGGTCTGGGGCTACATCACGAAGAAGCCATGAGCGCGCCTTGGGATCTCATCGTTGTCGGCTCCGGCGCCTCGGGCGGATGGGTCGCCAAGGAAGCCGCCGAACGCGGTCTGCGGGTGCTGATCCTTGAGGCGGGGCGCAGGCTCGACCCCGCGAAGGATTTCCCCGCGCCCGATCATGAAGGCGGCAGCCGCGTGTCGGTGCTGGCGCGGGTGATGGCGATCCTGAAGGGGCAGGCGGTGCAGGCGCGCTGCATGTCCTTCACGCCCTTGACGGCGCATCTGTTCCTCAATGACCGGCAAAATCCCTACACGACCGCGCCGGGCGCGCGCTTCAACTGGTATCGGTCGCGGCAGGTGGGCGGGCGGTTGCATCTGTGGGGGCGGAATGCGCTCAGGATTTCCGATCTCGATCTGAAGGCAGCGGCGGCGGATGGCTTCGGAGAGTGCTGGCCCCTCGATTACGCCGACCTCGATCCCTGGTATGCGCGGGTCGAGGAGTTCCTGGGTGTGACCGGCGAGGCGGCGGGCATCGCGAACCTGCCCGACGGGCAGTATTCCGGCCCGCATGCGCTGACGAAGGCCGAACGCAGACTGCTGGCCGACATGGCCGCGAAATGGCCCGACCGTCCGGCGACCACATGCCGGATCATCCACCACATGCCCGACCGCATGCCGCCCCCGCTGACGGCGGCATTGGCGACCGGGCGGGTGGACCTGCGTCCCAATGCCGTGGTCGAACGGATCGAGACGGACCCGGATACCGGCCTTGCCACCGGCGTGACCTATATTGACGCCCAAACCCGGGTGCGGGTGACCGAACCGGCGCGGCAGGTCGCCGTCGCGGCATCGACCATCGAAAGCCTGCGTCTTCTTCTGAATTCCCGCAGCGGGCGCCATCTGCGGGGGCTTGGCAATTCCTCGGGCAATCTGGGCCGCTACCTGTCCGATCACCTGATGGTCTTCCGCGCCGGAACCATGCCCGAGATCGAGGGCATGGGCGAGGGCCACGATCCCTACGACTTCGGCCTGCAATCGGGCATCTACATTCCGTCATTCCGCAATGTCGGCGGCGATGAGGGCCTGGGCTTCAAGCGCGGCTATTCGCTGCTTGGATCGGTCGGACGGATCAAGCCGGGCTGGTTCTTCATGGCCATCGGCGAGGTGCTGCCCCGGGCCGAGAACCGGGTGGAACTTGATCCCCGAAAGCGCGACGCCTGGGGAATTCCCGTGGCCAAAGTGACGCTCCGCCATTCCGGGAACGAACGCGCCATGATCCGCGACATGAATGCAAGCCTGAAGGAAATCTCGCAGACCTTCGGCCTCGCCGATGATCTTCTGGGCCGCGAAGGGCTGATTGCGCGGCTGGTCTACAAGATTGCCGGACCGCTGGTCTATACGCCCGAAGGGGCGCTTATCCCAGGCTCGTCCATCCACGAAACCGGCGGCGCCTGCATGGGGGACGATCCGAAGCGCCACGTCTGCGACCGCGACAACCGCCTTTACGATGCCCCCAATGTCTTTGTGACAGACTCTGCAAGCTTTCCCACCAACCCGTTCCACAACCCCGGCCTGACGATCATGGCGCTTTCTGCCCGCGCGGGGGCGGCGGCAACGGGCCGGATGACCCGAAAATCCTGACCCCCGCGGCCTTATCCTTGGTGGATGCGCCCTATCGCAGCGCCCGGCGGAACGACTCCTCGGCCAGACCTGCCGCGCGGTCCCATCCGAAGCCCTGGGCCCGTGCCAGCGCCCTTGCCGACAATTCCGCCTGATGATCCGGCCGGGTCAGTAGCTCCACCGCCCGCGCCGTCAGTTGATCACGGTTCTCGGGGTCGAAATAAAGCCCGCCGTCGCCCACCACCTCGGGCAGGCTGCCACGATCCGAAGACAGGACCGGAACGCCGCAAGACATCGCTTCAAGCGCCGGCAGGCCGAAGCCTTCCCAAAGCGACGGCATCACCAGCGCCTGACTGCCGTTCAGAAGCTCGGCCATTTCGGCGTCCGAGATCTCTCCGGTGAAGACGATGCGATCCGAAGTGCGCGCATCGCGGCTTGCCCCGGCCTTGAGGTCGTCGATGTTGTCCCAGAACCGTGCTCCCGTGGTCCGTCCGACAATCGCCAGCCGCACCTCGGGGCAGGCGGCGACGATGGCGGGCATCGCCTCGATCAGCGCCAGCACGTTCTTGTGCCGGTTGAAGCCGCCGACGTAGATCAGGAGGGGGGCGCTTTGCGGAATGCCGTGCCGCGCCCGCGCCGCGTGGCGAATGGCCGGGTCGGGGATCGGCCGGAAGACCGCCTCGGCGCCTTCGGTCACAACGTCGATCTTTCCCCGCCTCACCCCGAGCATCGCGGAAATATCGGCTGCCGATGCCTGTGATACCGTCATGACCCGCGTCGCCTGCCATTTGGCCAGCCAGGTCTTGGCCTGCCAAAGCCGGAAATTCCTCCGGGTCGGAAAGACAAGCTCGGGGAAGCGTTCGGGGATGGTGTCATGGATGCAGACGACCCTCGGAACCCGGGAAAGGATCGGAAAGAAGGAATAATGCGCCGGGAAGAAGAACACATCCGCCCTCAGGCCCGCCGCCGCCCGGCCAAGCGTCCGCATGTCGGCGCCCCCCCGCGCCCCGGTTCCGGTCGCGGCTTCGGCCATCGACCTTCCGGCGCCCGCCACCTGAACGGCGACCCCTTCCGGCACCGGACGGGTCGGGGGCGTGTCGAACAGCAGCGTGTAGCGAAAGCCGGTCCTGCGCCCGGCAAGCGCCCCGACCAGCGAACGGGTGAAACGGCCAAACCCCCGCTCGTTTTCCCAGGCGCTCGCGTCGATGCCGATGTGAATCATGGGGGCCTTCCGATTGCCGCGGTTCGGCGGCACGATGACGGCGCGCGCCCCGCGTGGCAACCGGCCGGTGCAACTGTTTCACATCCGTACCGGTGTTTCGCGGCAGGGCAAGACTGTTGCGCCAGCGTCGGGCCTTGCCTGTCGCCTCAGAAGGACAGGGGCGCGTTGTCCTTCACCTCTTTCAGCACGAAGAAGGTGCGGATCTGCCGCACGCCGGGCAGGGCGATCAGGTGCCGTCCGTGCAACTGGTTGAACCCCGCCATGTCGCGGACCCGGATCTTCAGCAGATAGTCGAAATCCCCGGCGACGAGGTTGCAGTCGAGCACCTCTTTCATCGCCCCCACGCTCTTTTCGAATTCCGCAAAGCTTTCGGGGGTCGATCGGTCAAGGACGACCCCAACCATCACCAAGGCGCCAAGCCCCACGGTGGCCGGCGTGACCTGGGCGCGGACCGCGCCGATGAAACCTTCCTCGAACAGGCGCTGGGTGCGGCGGTGGCAGGTCGCCGCGCTGACGTTCACCAACCGCGCCAGATCGGCATTGGCAAGACGGCCGTCCTTCTGCAAGGCCCGCAGGATGTTGCGGTCGATTCGGTCAAGTTCGTGGGTGGAAGACTCTTTCGTTTCTTGCGCTATGTCTTTGCTCATCTCTCACCAAATGGCTGACTGACGCCACTTAAACACCACAAATACGATCATTATGAAAGCCAGTTTTCCAGACGACCTGCTAGTCTGCCCCAAGCCGGAACCAAGGAGACGATCCCCGTGTCATTGCTTGAGAAATTCGAACGCTATCCCCTGACCTTCGGGCCGACCCCGATCGAACATCTGCCCCGCCTGACCGAGGCGCTGGGCGGCAAGGTGCAGATTTACGCCAAGCGCGACGACTGCAACTCGGGGTTGGCGATGGGCGGCAACAAGCTGCGCAAGCTGGAATACATCGTGCCCGACGCCATCGCCTCGGGGGCGGATACGCTGGTGTCCATCGGCGGCGTACAGTCCAACCATACCCGCATGGTGGCGGCGACGGCGGCGAAGATCGGCATGAAATGCGTGGTGGTGCAGGAAAAATGGGTGCCGCATTACGACGCGGTCTATGATCGGGTGGGCAATATCCTGATGACCCGACTGATGGGCGCGGATTCGCGGCTGGTCGATGATGGCTTCGACATCGGCATCCGCAAAAGCTGGGAAAACGCGATCCAGTCCGTCAAGGACGCGGGCGGCGTTCCCTATGCGATCCCGGCGGGCGCCAGCGTCCACAAATACGGCGCGCTGGGCTACATCGGCTTTGCCGAGGAAGTGGCCGAACAGGAAAAGGCGCTGGGCTTCAAGTTCGACTATATCGTGGTCTGCGTCGTCACCGGATCGACTCAGGCGGGGATGATCGTGGGCTTTGCGGCCCAAGACCGCGCCGACCGCGTCATCGGCATCGACGCCTCGGGCACGCTGGAACAGACCCGCGCGCAGGTGCGCCAGATCGTCGACAACTCGGCCGAACTGGTGGGTCTGGGCCGCAAGGTCCGCGACGACGAGATCGTCATCAATCCCGATTACGCCTATCCGGCCTATGGCGTCCCGTCTGAGGAAACCAACGAGGCGATCCGCCTTGCCGCCCGGACCGAGGCGATGATCACCGATCCGGTCTATGAAGGCAAATCGATGCAGGGAATGATCGACCTGACCCGCAAAGGTTTCTTCCCCGAAGGGTCGCGTGTGCTTTACGCTCATCTGGGCGGCGCCCCCGCCATCAACGGCTACAGCTACTACTACAAGGAAGGCTGAGGCCGACCTTTCCACAGGAACGCCGTCCGGGGCATGCCCGGGCGGCTTTGCCCCCAGACGGAGCTTGCCCCATGCCCGCCGACATCCGCAGCCTCAAGATCCTCGAACAGCGCCTCTTGTGGCTGTCGCACTGGATGATCCACAACGCCAACCATGTGCGGCCCAAGGTGGACGGCATCAAGATCGGCGGGCACCAGGCAAGCTCGGCCTCGATGGTGTCGATCCTGACGGCGCTTTATTTCCACGCCCTGCGCCCCGAGGACCGGGTGGCGGTGAAGCCGCATGCCTCGCCGATCTTTCACGCCATCCAGTACCTGATGGGCAACCAGACCCGGGCGAAGATGGAGAACTTCCGCGGCTTCGGCGGCGTGCAAAGCTACCCCAGCCGCACCAAGGACATCGACGATGTCGATTTCTCGACCGGCTCTGTGGGGCTTGGCGTGGCGATCACCTCTTTCGCGTCGCTGGTGCAGGATTACATCGCGGCCAAGGACTGGGGCCGCGATCTGCCGCTTGGCCGGATGGTGGCGCTGGTGGGCGATGCGGAACTGGACGAAGGCAACGTCTACGAGGCCCTGCAGGAAGGCTGGAAGAACGACCTGCGGAATTGCTGGTGGATCATCGACTACAACCGCCAGTCGCTGGACGGGATCGTGCGCGAGGGGCTCTTTGCCCGGGTCGAGAAGATCTTCGAGGCCTTCGGCTGGGACGTGGTCCGGGTGAAATACGGCGCCCTGCAGCGCGCGGCCTTCCGGGAACCGGGCGGCGAGGCGCTGCGGGCCTGGATCGACGCCTGTCCGAACCAGCAATATTCGGCGCTGACCTTCATGGGCGGCGCGGTCTGGCGCAAGCGTCTGCTGGATGATCTGGGCGACCAGGGCGATGTCTCGGCGCTGATCGACCGCCGCGACGATGCCGAACTCGCCGCGTTGATGGAAAACCTGGGCGGCAACTGCGTTTCGACCATGGCCGAAGCCTTCGACGCCATCGACCATGACCGCCCGACCTGTTTCCTTGCCTATACGATCAAGGGCTGGGGCACGCCGATCGCGGGCCACAAGGACAATCACGGCGGGCTGATGAACCCGACCCAGTTCGCCGCCTGGCAAAAGCACATGGGCGTGCCGGTGAGGCAGGAATGGGATCCCTTCGCCGGCGTCGCGGACCCGGCGGCGCTGCGCGACTTCCTTCGCGCCGTGCCCTTCTTTGCCAGGGGCAGCCGCCGCTACCACGATGCCAAGATCGCCGTGCCGGCCATCGCCATCGACACCGACCGCGAGATTTCGACCCAGGCCGCCTTCGGCAAGATCTTGGACGACCTCTCCAAGGGCAACAGCGCGCTGGCCGCAAGACTGGTCACCACCTCGCCCGATGTGACGGGAACGACCAACCTCGGCCCCTGGGTCAACCGCCGCAAGCTCTTTGCCCGCAAGGCGCAGACCGATGCCTTCATCGAACACCGCATCCCTTCGACCGCAAAGTGGGATTTCGCGCCCGAAGGCCAGCATATCGAACTGGGCATCGCCGAGATGAACCTGTTCCTGCTTTTGGGGGCGGCGGGCCTGTCGCACAGCCTGTTCGGCAAGCGGCTGTTTCCCATCGGCACGGTCTATGATCCTTTCGTCTGCCGGGGCCTCGATGCGCTGAACTATGCCTGCTATCAGGACGCGCGCTTCATGATCGTCGGCACCCCGTCCGGCGTGACACTCGCGCCCGAGGGCGGCGCGCACCAGTCGATCGGAACCCCGCTGATCGGCATGTCGCAAGACGGTCTGGCCGCGTTCGAGCCCGCCTTTGCCGATGAACTGGCGGTCATCATGGAATGGGCCTTCGACTATCTGCAACGCGATGGCGAAGGCGACCCGGATGAACGCACCTGGCTGCGCGACGAAACCGGCGGATCGGTCTATCTGCGGCTGACCACCAATCCTTTGGAGCAACCGGGGAAGCGGGTCGACGATGCCTTCCGGCAGGGCGCCATCGACGGAGCCTACTGGCTGCGCAAACCCGGTCCGAACTGTTCGGTCGTCATCGCCTATCAGGGCGCCGTGGCGCCGGAAGCCATCGCGGCGGCAGGCATCATCGGCGAACACCTGTAGGGGGAGCCTACCTTCCGGA
>DJWG01000108.1:0-265 GCA_002440945.1 Rhodobacteraceae bacterium UBA6236
GCTTTCGGCATGTTCGCGGATGAAGCTGTCGATTTCCTCATCGCTTTGCAGGCGCATCCCCGGCTGGATCTCGTGCTTGACGAAGGGCGCGAAGGCGTCCTGGGCAAAGATTTCGCGCGTCAGACGCACGCATTTGCGGAAATCCGACCAGTCGTCGGGATGCGACATGTAATTGAAGCGGATGCGCGGGCTGTCCTTGGGGTTGGCCGACCGCAGCGTGATGTCGCCGCGCGACTTGGCGCGCATCGGGCCGACATGGGCCTGG
>DJWG01000108.1:280-20545 GCA_002440945.1 Rhodobacteraceae bacterium UBA6236
AGCTTTCGAACTGGTTCGAGGCGCCAAGGCCCTTGCCGGTGAACAGCCACTGCGCGCCGATGATCGCCTTGCCCCAAAGGTTCCAGTACTTGTAAAGCGTGATCGGCAGTTTCGAGGCGAACTGCATGTAGATCTCCATGTGATCCTGCAGGTTCGCGCCAACGCCGGGCCGGTCGGCCACGACAGAGACACCATGTTCGGCCAGATGGGCCGCCGCGCCGATGCCGGACAGCATCAGAAGCTTCGGCGTGTTGATGGAGGACGCGGCAAGGATCACCTCGGCCCGCGCGGCGATGACCTCGGTCGCGCCGCCGCGTTCGATCTCGACCCCGGTGGCGCGGCCATCGCGGATCACCACCTTGCGGGCAAACCCCCGCACCAGCGTGCAATTCGGCCGCTTCAGCGCCGGATTCAGGAAGGCCTTCGCCGCCGACCAGCGCTGGCCTTTCCAGATCGTCGCCTCCATCGGGCNNATCGGGCCGAAGCCTTCCTGCTTCTGGCCGTTGTAATCGCCCGTCACCTCGTATCCCGCCTGCCGTCCGGCCTCGACAAAGGCGTTGAACAGCGGGTTCGTGCGGGGACCGCGCGTCACATGAAGCGGGCCGTCATGGCCGCGGAACTGCCGGTCCTCGTCCGAACCGTTGCCGCCGTGCCAGGTCTCCATCCGTTTGAAATAGGGCAGGACGTCGGCATAGGACCAGCCGCTGGCGCCCTGTTCGTCCCAATGGTCGAAGTCGCGGGCGTGGCCGCGCACGAAGACCATGCCGTTGACCGATGAAGACCCGCCGATCACCTTGCCGCGTGGGGTGGCAAGGGTCCGGCCGCCCAGGTGCGGTTCGGGTTCGGACCGGAAGCCCCAGTCGTAGCGCGACATGTTCATCGGATAGGACAGCGCGGCGGGCATCTGGATGAAGGGCCCGGCATCGGTGCCGCCGTGTTCGATGACGATCACCGAACGCCCCGCCTCCGACAGCCGGTAGGCCATCGCGCAACCGGCACTGCCTGCGCCAACGATCACATAATCCGCTTCCATGGCGACTCCCCTTCGCGCCGCCCAAGGGCGCGTTCCCATCGTTGTTTTCGCTGGGGCGGAGGCCCGGCCTCCGTCCGTTGTTCAGTAAGGTGCGTCGATGGGGCCAAGGCCCACATAGACCGATTTCACCTGCGTGTAGTGTTCGACCGCCGCGCGCGAATTCTCGCGGCCAACGCCCGACATCTTCACCCCTCCGAAGGGCGCTTCGACCGGGGTGAGGTTGTAGGCGTTGATCCAGCAGGTGCCTGCCTCCAACCCCGCCACAACGCGGTGCGCGCGGGTCAGGTCGGCGGTGAAGACACCCGCCGCCAGACCGAATTCGGTGGCATTGGCGCGGGCGATGACCTCGTCTTCCGTTTCGAAATCCAGAACCGCCATCACCGGGCCAAAGACCTCTTCGCGGGCCAGCGTCATGTCGTCGGTGACATCGGCAAAGACGGTGGGCTGGATGAAGTAGCCATCGTTCGCGCCGGTCCGCGCCCCGCCCGTGACCAGCCGCGCACCCTCGGCGCGGGCGCGGTCGACGTAGCCCAGCACCTTGTCAAGCTGCGGGGCGGAAACCAGCGGCCCCATCTGCGTCGCCTCATTCAGCGGGTCGCCCAGCACGATGCTTTCGGTCCGTTCCTTCAGGCGCTGAAGGAAGCGGTCCTTGATGCCCTTCTGGACAAAGACCCGCGTGCCGTTCGAACAGATCTGACCCGAGGAGTAGAAGTTCCCCAGCATCGCGCCACCGATCGCGCTTTCGACATCGGCGTCGTCGAAGACGATCAGGGGCGATTTGCCGCCCAGTTCCATCGTCACATGCCGCACGCCCTCGGCGGCCAGCGCATAGACCTTGCGTCCTGTGGGCACCGATCCCGTCAGCGAAACCTTGTCCACCCGAGGATCGCTAACCAGCGCGGCACCCACCGCGCCGCGGCCCTGCACGACGTTGTAAAGCCCGGCGGGCAGGCCGGCTTCATGCAGGATCTCGGCCAGTTTCAGGGCCGAAAGCGGGGTGGTTTCCGAGGGCTTGAAGACCATCGCGTTACCCAGCGAAAGGGCAGGCGCGGCCTTCCAGCAGGCGATCTGAATCGGATAGTTCCAGGCGCCGATGCCCACGCAGACGCCCAGAGGTTCACGAATCGTGTAGACGAAATCCCGCCCCAAAGGCACGGTTTCGCCCGTGACGGTGGGGGCAAGACCGGCGAAATATTCGAGGCTGTCCGCGCCCGAAGCCGCATCCGCCACCAGCGTTTCCTGCAAGGGCTTGCCGGTATCGAGCGTTTCGAGCACCGAAAGATCGTGGTTTCTCTCACGCAGGATGTCGGCGGCGCGGCGCAGGATGCGGCCGCGTTCCACCGGCTTCACCCGTGCCCAATCCGCCTGCGCACGCCGTGCCGAGGCAAGGGCGCGGTCGATGATCGCGGGCGTCGCTTCGTGGAGGCGGGCGATCACCTCGCCGGTGGCGGGGTGGATCACCTCGATCCCGGCGCCGGCGGCATCCTCGACATAGGCGCCATCGACGAAGTGGCTGGCTTTGGGCTGGGCCTTCATGCGCCTCTCTCCAGTTCGTTGTTCAGAAAATCGAGCACCATTTCGGCGGCGCGGTTGCGGTCCGGCGTGCCGGATTTCAGCGCTTCACGCAGATAAGCGCCGTCGATCATGGCGCCCACGCCTTCGGCGATGATGGCGGCGCGGTCGCCCACCAGTGGCCTCAGGTCGTGGACCAGATTTGACCGAAGCCGCGCCTGGTAGATCTGCAAAAGCCGCATCGCTTCGGGCTTGATCTGGGCCATGACGTAAAAGTTCAGCCAGGCGCCGATCGCCTCGCGCCGGAAGCTGCCGCCCGAGAACGACGCCCGGATCACTGCCTCCAGTCGCCCCTTCGGCCCGTTCGCAGCCGCCAGCGCGCCCCGCACCTCGGCGCCATAAAGCGTGAGGATGTGGCGCATTGCGGCCAGGAAAATCTGTTCCTTCGAGCCGAAATAGTGATGCGCAAGCGCAGAGGACATGCCCGCCCGCTTGGCGATCTGGCTCACCGTCACGTCGAGCGATCCGGTATTGCCGATTTCGGCAATGGTGGCGCGCACCAGTGCAGCCTTGCGGATCGGTTCCATCCCCACCTTCGGCATCCAGCCCATCCTGTCGCTTTGGATCTGAGCGGATACTCAAACTGTAATTGACTCGTCAATCAAGAAAAAAATTGAATGGGGCTTCACGAAGTCGCGCTTTTCTCGCAACTCGTTCTGGTTATTGGCCTTTGCCCCCGTCGCAGACCTGGGATAGGCTCTATCGATCCCGGTGCGTGATGGCCCGGGCAGTGTGCGGGCTGCAAAAAAAATCTTGCCAGACCCGATCAATGGAAGTTTATTGACTCATCAATCAAGAAACGGGGAGACGAAAATGGCCATACGTTCCATTTTGCTGGGAACTGCCGTTGCGCTGCTGACCACGCCGGTCCTTGGCGCGGGGTGCGACAAGATCGTGTTTTCGGATGTGGGCTGGACCGACATCACGGCGACCACCGCGGCGACGACGCTGGTGCTTGAGGCGCTGGGATACCAAACCGAAACCAAGGTCCTGTCGGTGCCGGTGACCTATGAGGGCCTCGCCTCGGGCGATATCGACGTGTTCCTGGGCAACTGGATGCCGACGATGGAATCGAACATCGCGCCTTACCGCGAAGCGAAAACCGTCGACACCGTGCGCGTGAACCTGGAAGGCGCGAAATACACGCTCGCCACCAATGCCAAGGGCGCCGAAGTCGGCATCGCCGATTTCAAGGACATCGCGCCGCACGCCAAGGATCTGGACGGCAAGATCTACGGGATCGAGGCCGGCAATGACGGCAACAAGGTGATCCTCGACATGATCGGCAAGGATGCCTTCGGCCTGAAGGATGTCGAGCTGGTCGAAAGCTCGGAACAGGGGATGCTGGCGGAAGTGCAGCGCGCAGACAAGGACGGCAAGCCGATCGTCTTCCTGGGCTGGGAACCCCACCCGATGAACGCCAACTTCAAGATGACCTATCTTTCGGGCGGCGATGAGTTCTTCGGCCCGAACTACGGCGGCGCGACGGTGTCGACCAACACCCGTGCGGGCTATGTCGCGGAATGCCCGAATACCGGCAAGCTGTTGCAGAACCTGGTCTTCACCCTGCCGATGGAAAACGAGATCATGGGCGCGATCCTGAATGACGGCACCGACCCGCGCGACGCCGCGAAAGCCTGGCTTGCCGCGCACCCGGACGTCGTCACGCCGTGGCTCGAAGGGGTTACCACCAAGGATGGCGGCGACGCCAAGGCTGCCGTGGAGGCGGCGCTGAAGTAAGCAGATTCCAAAGCCCCGGGCCATTCCCCGGGGCTTTGATCTTTCCGGCGCAGGGGGAGCGATGGACTGGCTGACGGGGTACAAGGTTCCGGTCGGAGCCTGGGCGAAGATGGTTTTCGACTGGATGAAAGCCAACCTGAGCCCGCTATTCGACGCGATTTCGGGGGTGATGGAGGGGTTGATCGGCGGGATCCTCTGGATCTTGCAGGCGCCGCCCGCGCTGGCCGTTGTGGCGGTGTTCGTGGTGCTGACCTGGATCTTGCAGCGTGATTGGAGGGTCGCGCTGGGGGTGCTGGTCGGGTTCCTGTTTGTCATCAACCAGGGCTACTGGAAGGAAACCACCGAAAGCCTGACGCTGATCCTTGCGTCCTGCGTGGTCTGCATGGCCGCCGGGGTGCCGATCGGCATCGCCTGCGCGCACCGGCCCCGGCTTTATACCGCCGTCTCGCCGATCCTTGACCTGATGCAGACCTTGCCGACCTTCGTCTACCTGATTCCGGCCATCGTCTTCTTCGGCCTTGGCATGGTGCCCGGCCTTCTGGCGACGGTGATCTTCGTGCTGCCCGCGCCGATCCGGCTGACGCAGCTGGGCGTCGCCTCGACCCCCATCGCGCTTCTGGAAGCGGCGACGGCCTTCGGCGCCACGCCGCGCCAGCGGCTCTGGAAGGTCGAACTGCCCTGGGCGCTGCCGCAGATCATGACGGGCCTCAACCAGACGATCATGCTGTCTCTGTCGATGGTGGTCATCTCGGCCATGGTCGGCGCGAACGGCCTTGGCATCCCGGTCATGCGGGCGTTGCAATCGGTGAACGCCGCCAAGGGCTTTGAATCGGGCTTCGTCATCGTTGTCGTGGCCATCATTCTGGACCGTATGCTGCGGCGCGAGGTGAAGTGATGACGACCGCTGTCGAATTTGACCGGGTGTCGATCGTTTTCGGGGAACAGCCCGAACGGGCGCTGCCCCTGATGGACCAGGGCCTGTCCCGGGGCGAGATCCAGGCCCAGACCGGCCAGATCCTGGGTGTCCACGATTGCAGCCTGTCGGTGGCCGAAGGCGAGATCCTGGTGTTGATGGGCCTGTCGGGGTCTGGCAAATCCACGCTTCTGCGCGGGGTCAATGCGCTGAACCCGGTTGTCAGGGGCGATGTGCGGGTCTGGGACGGGGCGAAGATGCAGTCGGTCACCAAGGCCGATCCGGCAACGCTGCGCAAACTGCGGCTGAGCCGCATCGCCATGGTGTTCCAGCAATTCGGCCTTCTGCCCTGGCGGACGGTGCGCGACAACGTGGGCCTGGGGCTGGAGCTTGCCGGCCAGACGCCCGAACAGCGCCGCGCCAAGGTCGACCAGCAGCTTGAACTGGTGAACCTGACGCAATGGGCCGACCGCAAGGTGGGCGAGCTTTCGGGCGGGATGCAGCAGCGCGTGGGGCTTGCGCGGGCTTTCGCCACCGATGCGCCGATCCTTCTGATGGACGAACCCTTCAGCGCGCTCGACCCGCTGATCCGGGCACGGCTTCAGGATGAGCTGCTGGAGCTGCAATCCAAGCTCAAGCGCACCATCGTCTTCGTGAGCCATGACCTGGACGAGGCCTTCAAGCTGGGCAACCGGATCGCACTGATGGAAGGCGGGCGGATCGTGCAATGCGGCACCGCGCGCGACATCATCGCGCGGCCTGCCTCGGGCTATGTGGCGGATTTCGTCGAACACATGAACCCGCTGGGCGTGCTGAAGGCCAATGACATCGTGCTGCCGGGGCCGCTGAACGGCGCGCCGGTGATCGAAGGCGAAACCCCGGTCCGTCAGGTGATGACGCGGCTGATGGAGGTTCCGGCGCTGACCGTGACCGAAAAGGGCTCTGCTGTCGGGCATGTGACGCGGGAAAGCGTTTTCGCGCGGCTTCTGAACCCCAGGGGATAAGGGCAGGGCGGCCTAATCATAGGCGTCGAAGAACCCCTTCGGCACCAGAAGATTGTGCCGCCCCAGGTTTTGCGCATCGCGTTCGCCGCAAAGCGCCATGGTCAGGTCCAGTTCCTTGTGCAGGATCTCAAGCGCCCGGGTGACGCCCGGGCCGCCCATCGCGCCGAGCCCGTAGATATAGGCGCGGCCGATCATCGTGCCCCTGGCCCCCAGCGCCAGCGCCTTCAGCACGTCCTGCCCTGACCGGATTCCGCTGTCGAGCCAGACTTCGGTGCGGTCGCCCACCGCCGCGACGATCCGGGGCAGCATCCGTATCGAGGACAGCGCGCCGTCCAGCTGTCGCCCGCCGTGGTTCGACACGATGATCGCATCGGCGCCGAAATCGGCGGCGCGGCGGGCGTCGTCGGGATCGAGGATGCCTTTCAGGATCAGCTTGCCGCCCCACATGTCGCGGATGGCGGCGATCTTGTCCCAGTCGAGCTTCGGATCGAACTGCTCGGCCGTCCAGGACATGAGCGATCGGGTGTCTGCCACACCCTTGGCATGGCCGACGATATTGCCGAAGGCTCGCCGCCGGGTGCCGAGCATCCGCAGGCCCCAGCCCCATTTGGTGGACAGGTTGAGCATCGTGGGCAGCGTGAGTTTCGGCGGCGCCGAAAGGCCGTTCTTCAGATCCTTGTGCCGCTGTCCAAGGATCTGGAGGTCGAGCGTCAGCACCAGCGCCGAACACTTCGCCTTCTTGGCGCGGTCGATGATCGCCGCCAGGAAATCCTTGTCGCGCATGACGTAAAGCTGGAACCAGAAGGGGCGCGAAACATGGGCGGCAACGTCTTCGATCGAACAGATCGACATGGTCGAAAGCGTATAGGGCACACCAAAGGCCTCGGCCGCGCGAGCGGCGTGGATTTCGCCATCGGCCCAGTTCATTCCGCCGATGCCGACCGGCGCCAGCGCCACCGGCATTGCGACCGGCTGGCCGATCATCGTGCTGGCGGTTGTCCGCCCCTCCATGTCCACGGCGACCTTCTGGCGCAGGCGGATCCGGGCGAAATCGGTTGTGTTGTCGCGGAAGGTCTGTTCGGTCCAGCTGCCGCTTTCGCAGTAGTCGTAGAACATTTTCGGCGCGCGGCGGCGATACAGACGGCGCAGGTCGTCGATGGTAGTGATGACGGGCATGGACCTTCCCCCCTGGTCGTGGAACCCTTGGTAAGCGCCGGAGGGGCGCGGCGCAACGTCGCCGTCGCCCCGGCGCGGGCGGCTTTCGCCTTGCGCTTCGACCCGCGCTTGTCTATCGCGCCCGCCAACTGCGGCGATCCTGGGGGACATGCCATGCCGACCTATTCCGCCTTCACCACGCTCGAGTCGCGCGAACCTGCCGAGGCGCTGGCCGAGGCGCTGGAGGATTTCCTTCCCGAACCGGTGGGCGTGGGGGTGTTCGAGATCGAGGATGGTTCGGGCCGCTATGAGGTCGGCGTCTATTTCGAGGATGAACCGGGCGATACCGAACTGGCGTTGATGGCGGCGATCTATGGCGCGGCGCCCTTCGTGGTGTCCGAGGTGCCCGAAACCGACTGGGTCGCGCATGTGAAGCGCGAACTGCGCCCGGTCGAGGCGGGGCGGTTCTTCGTCTATGGCGCGCATGATGCCGACAAGGTGCCCGACGACAGGATCGCGCTGCTGATCGAGGCGGCGATGGCCTTCGGCACCGGCCATCACGCGACCACCCTTGGCTGCCTTCTGGCGCTGGACCGGCTCGACCGGGCCGGGTTCCGGGGGCGGCGGATCGCCGACATCGGCTGCGGGACGGCCGTTCTGGCGATGGCGGCGGCGCGGCTTTGGCCGGATCAGCCCGAAGGGTCGGTCGAACAGCCGATCATTGCCTCGGACATCGACCCGGTGGCCGTGGATGTGGCGCGGGCGAATGTTGCGGGGAACGGGCTTGACGGTCGCATCACCTGCCTTGAGGCCGCGGGCTTCGACAATCCGGCCATTGGCAGGGCCGCGCCTTTCGATCTGGTCTTCGCCAATATCCTGAAGGGTCCGCTGATCGAACTGGCCCCGGATATGGCGCGCCATGTCGCCCCGCATGGCTATGCGATTCTGTCGGGTCTTCTGGCAACTCAATCAGCGGATGTGACCGCGGCTTATCAGTCTGCCGGCTTTGCGCTGGTTTCCCGCAATGAAATTGCCGAGTGGTCGATACTGGTCATGAAGCGTAACCAATAGCGCGACGAGATGGGCGGCAATCTTATTTATGCCGTATTTTAACCGCTTGTTGGGCGATACCCGAAGCGACCAGTAACGAGAGTGAGCCATGCTTGACCCCAACCTGCGCGATTTTCAGGGCCGTGTTGCCCGCATCGAAAAGACTCATGCCGCAGGTGGCGGATTCGAAGCCGATGGCACCTTGGGCATGTACTATTACAACGGCCTGAAGGTTCAGCGTCGCCGCGGCACCTGGATTTTCCCGGTCGCGCTGGTCTTCGCCACGGTCATCGCGCTGAAGGCGGCGGTTCTGGCGACGATCGGCGCCGCTGCCTATGCGGAAAGGATCGCATCGCTTCGCTCTGGCGGCATGATCGATGTCATGGGCGCCTGGGTACTGCAGGCCGATCCGGTCACGGTGAAGCTGTCGGCGCTGATGCAGGGCATGGGCCTCTGATCCACCCCATTCGACCTGTCAGGACCAAGGGGCGCTTCGGCGCCCTTTTTCGTGGCTTGACCCAAGGCCAAAAATGAACCGCGGAAAAAGACTGACCCAGGAAAAAAAGAAAGGCCGCGGCGGGTTTCCCCGGCACGGCCTTTGGCGGTTCCTGACCGCAGGGCCGGATTGATATTCAATCCGGCAATCCTTCCCCCCCGTTGACCGGAGGGCCATCTTGGCGTCAGGCGCGTGCGGCGATGAAGTCGATGTCGCTGCGGGTCAGGCCGATATCGTCAAGTTCACGATCCGACAGTTTGGCCAGCGCATTGCGGGTCACGCGGGCGTCGTTCCAGGCCGAGAACGAGTTGACGATCCGGCTCACGATCCCCGTCGCGGCGCCATTGGCAGAAGCACGGTTGGTGGTATAGACGGACATTTTGGTTCCTCATGAACAAGTGGCTGGGGCATTCGCGCCCCCGGGATTTGCGACCGGCCATCTGGCTTTCTGTCGCTGACGAGGGTGATTTAGGAGCCCCCAATGACTTCGGCAAGCGCGGCAAATTCAGCCCAGCCATGCGATGGATGCATGACTTGGTGAAGGCGTGGTCAAGCGTTCATGCCCCTTTAATCATTGGCATTGCTGCGCCTGCAAAATGCCGTTTCCGCATCCACAAACGTCGCTTTCAGGGCAGGTTGTCGCTTTTTCCTTCCCGCTCAGCGCATGGCTTTCGCGCTTCCCGATGTTCGCGCTTCGTGCTAGTGCTGCGAAAAAGCAACAGTCATCGGGCGGCAGGCGGGACAATCATGCGGGTTCTGGGCATTGATCCGGGTCTTCGAAACCTTGGCTGGGGGGTAATCCAGATCGCTGGGTCGCGACTCACCCATGTCGCGAACGGAATCATCCACTCGGAAGGGACGGATCTGGCGCCGCGTCTGCTGTCGCTTTACCGCGCCCTGACCGAAGTGGTGCGGACCCATGCGCCCGATACGGCGGCGGTGGAGCAGACCTTCGTCAACAAGGACGCGGTGGCGACGTTGAAGCTGGGTCAGGCGCGGGGCATCGCGCTTCTGGTGCCGGCCGAGGCGGGGCTGACCATCGGGGAATATGCGCCGAACGCGGTGAAAAAGGCGGTGGTGGGCGTGGGCCATGCCGACAAGGCGCAGGTCGCCCATATGGTGCGCTACCAGCTGCCGGGGGTTCAGCTGGCCGGGCCGGATGCCGCCGATGCGCTGGCCGTCGCCATCTGCCACGCGCATCACAGCCAAAGCGCCGCGCGGATGCTGGCCGCACAAAGGGGTGTCGCATGATCGGGCGTCTTGCCGGGGTGATCCTTCACCGTGCCGCCGATCATATCCTGCTGGATGTGCGGGGGGTGGGCTACATCGTCCATGTCTCGCCCCGGACGGCCGCTGCGCTACCCGCGGCGGGCGAGGCCTGCGCGCTTTATACCGAGCTTCTGGTGCGCGAAGACCTTCTGCAGCTGTTCGGCTTCCCGACGCTTCTGGAAAAGGAATGGCACCGGCTGCTGATCACGGTTCAGGGGGTGGGGGCCAAGGCGGCGATGGCGATCCTTGGCACCCTGGGCGCCGAGGGCGTGGGTCGGGCCATCGCCCTGGGCGACTGGACGGCGATCAAGGCCGCGCCCGGGGTGGGGCCGAAGCTCGCGCAGCGCGTGGTGATGGAACTGAAGGACAAGGCGCCCACGGTCATGGCGCTGGGCGGGTCGCTGACGGTCGATATCGCGCAGGCCGATGATGCGCCGGTGATCGAGGCGCCGCGCCCGGCGCGGGCCAGGGCCGCCGCCCCGCAGGCCAGCGCCACGGCGGACGCGCTGTCGGCGCTTCTGAACCTTGGCTATGGCCAGTCAGAAGCCGCTTCCGCCGTCGCCCAGGCCTCTGGCGAGGACGGGGCCGCTGCGACACCCGCGCTGATCCGCGCCGCGCTGCGGCTTCTGGCCCCGAAGGAGTGATCCTTTGACCGGTCCAGACCCAACCCTCCGCCCCGCGCCTTTGCCCGAGGATTCGGACCGCGCGCTACGCCCGCAGGCGCTTGAGGATTTCATCGGCCAGCAGGAGGCCCGCGCCAACCTGCGCGTCTTCATCGAAAGCGCGAAGATGCGCGGCGTGGCGATGGATCACACGCTGTTTCACGGGCCGCCCGGCCTGGGCAAGACGACGCTGGCGCAGATCATGGCGCGCGAACTGGGCGTGAACTTCCGCATGACCTCGGGGCCGGTGCTGGCGCGGCCGGGAGATCTGGCGGCGATCCTCACCAACCTCGAAGCGCGGGACGTGCTGTTCATCGACGAGATCCACCGCCTCAATCCGGTGGTCGAAGAGGTGCTTTACCCGGCGATGGAGGATTTCGAGCTGGATCTGGTGATCGGTGAAGGCCCCGCTGCCCGCACCGTCAGGATCGAGCTTCAGCCCTTCACGCTTGTGGGGGCGACGACGCGGATGGGTCTGCTGACGACACCGCTTCGCGACCGGTTCGGCATCCCGACGCGGCTGCAGTTCTACACGACCGAGGAGCTTCATCTGATCGTCGCCCGCGGCGCGCGGCTTCTGGGGATCGACGCCGATTCCGATGGCGTGCGGGAAATCGCGACCCGGGCGCGGGGGACGCCGCGCATCGCGGGCCGGCTTCTGCGCCGGGTGGTCGATTTCGCGCTGGTCGAAGGCGATGGCCGCCTGACCCGCCAGATCGCCGATGGGGCGCTGACGCGGCTTGGGGTCGATCAACTGGGGCTGGATGGCGCGGACCGGCGCTATCTGCGGCTGATCGCCGAAAACTACGGTGGCGGGCCGGTGGGGGTTGAAACGCTGTCGGCGGCGCTGTCGGAAAGCCGCGATTCCATCGAGGAAGTGATCGAGCCCTACCTGTTGCAGCAAGGCCTGATCCAGCGCACACCACGCGGCCGGATGCTGGCGCGGAAGGCCTGGATGCATCTGGGCCTTGCCGCACCGAAGGAACCGGGGCAACCGGGGCTTTTTGACGAAGGATGAAGATGCCGGACCTTGACGCCCAGCAGATCGCCCGGCTTTTCACAGACCGGGCGGGCGACTACTACGCCGCCCGCTGGCGCCGCCCCATCGCGCCGGTGGTCTTTGGCGTCGATGACGCGACGCTTTCGGTGGTCAAGGGCGCGGTCGAGGCGGCGGTGGCGCTGGCCGGGCATCGGATGGCCGAGACCGACCCGGAAATGGGCGCGAACCTCTGGGTCTTCTTCTTCCGCGACTGGGACGAACTGCTGGCGGTGCCCGATCTGGAAAACCTTGTTGGCGGGCTTTCCGGGCTGGTCCGGCGCGCCCAGGCGGCGGGGGCGGATCAGGCGCGGCTCTTCCGGCATGAACCCGATGGCGCGATCCGGGCGGCCTTTATCTTTATCTTTCTGCGGATGGCGGGGCCGCTGGCGGCAGCGCCCGCCGATGCGCTGGCGCTGGATCAGGCGGTGCGGGTGCTCGCCACCTTTGCCGAGGGCGGATTACCCGTCGGCGCGGCGACAGTCGATACGGGCGAGGGCGCGATGATTGCGCCTGCCATGGCCCGGCTTCTGCGCGCGCTTTACGATCCGCTGATGCCGGATGTCGCCCGCGATGCAAGCCATGCCCTGCGTCTGGCGGCGCGGCTTCTTCGAACGGACGGCCTTGCCACGCCCGGCGCCACCGCCTAGGGTCCGCGGCGCGAGGCAGACATGATCCACGAACACCCCATCCGCGTCTATTACGAAGACACCGATCTGGCCGGGATCGTCTATTACGCCAATTACCTGAAGTTCATCGAACGCGGCCGCAGCGAATGGATTGCCGCCCTGGGGGTGGACCAGATGCAGATGCGCGCCCGGCATGGTGTGGTCTTCGCCGTCCGCCGGGTCGAGGCGGATTACCTGCGGCCCGCCCGCTTTGGCGAGGATCTGGTCGTCACCACGCGCCTGATCGCCGAAACCGGGGCGCGCATCCTTCTGGAACAGGAAGTGCTGCGGCGGGGCGAGAAGCTTTTTTCGGCGCAGCTGACGCTTGTTTGCCTGACGGAGGCGGGCGCGCCCGCCCGGCTGCCGGCAGAGATCCGCCAGAAGATGACGCCGGCCCTGCACTGAACCGCCGCCCGCCGGTCCGAACGTGTCAGACTTGACACGAAGCCTGACGCAGATGTGTTGGCATTCCCCTTCAAACAACGCTAGATGTCGCGGTAATGAGAGCCACGCGAACAGGTCGTGGCCCAACCGGCGAGCAGAGACTGATGGACACCAATACCCTTGCCATGGCGCAGGAGATCGATTTCTCCTTGCTGGCGCTCTTCATGCGCGCCTCTTTCATCGTCAAGATCGTGATGCTGCTGTTGATCGCGGCATCCTTCTGGTCCTGGACGATCATTGTGCAGAAAATCATCGCCTACCGCACCGCGCGGGCCGAAGCGGCGGTCTTCGACCGGTCCTTCTGGTCGGGCGAGCCGCTGGATGAGCTGTTCGAAAAGATCGGCACCCAGCCCGACGGCGCGAGCGAGAAGATCTTTGCCAGCGGCATGACCGAATGGCGCCGCAGCCACCGTCAGGACGGCGGGCTGATCGCGGGCGCGCAGGCGCGGATCGACCGGTCGATGGACGTGGCGATCGTGAAGGAAAGCGAACAGCTGTCGCGCGGCCTGCCGTTCCTTGCCACCGTGGGCTCGACCGCGCCCTTCGTCGGGCTGTTCGGCACCGTCTGGGGGATCAAGGTCGCCTTCGAGGAAATCGCCATGACGCAGAACACCTCGCTGGCTGTCGTGGCCCCCGGCATCGCCGAGGCGCTGATGGCCACCGCGCTGGGCCTTGTCGCGGCGATCCCGGCGGTCGTGGCCTACAACAAGCTGTCCTCGGACAGCGACCGCATCATCGGCGGCTATGAGGCCTTCGCCGACGAATTCGCCACCATCCTGTCGCGCCAGTTGGACGCCTGACCCATGGGCGCCGGGGTCATGAAGAAGGGCGGGGGGGGCAACCGCCGCCGCCGCGGGTCGCGGGGCAAGGCCGGGGTGATGGCCGAAATCAACGTGACGCCGTTTGTCGACGTCATGCTGGTTCTGCTGATCATCTTCATGGTCGCGGCCCCTCTGATGACGGTGGGCGTGCCGCTGGAACTGCCCAAGACCGCCGCGCAGGCGGTGCCCACCGAACAGGAAGAGCCGCTGACGATCTCGTTGCAGGCCGATGGCAAGATCTCGATCCAGAACACCGAGACGCCCGAGGGCGAGCTGATCGCCAAGCTTTCGGCCATCGCCTCTGAACGGCAGGACAAGAAGCTGTTCCTGCGTGCAGATGGCGCCATTCCCTATGAACGGGTCGTGCAGGTGATGGGCGCGCTGAATTCCGGCGGGTTCAACAACATCGTCCTTGTGACCGACACCGGCGGACCGACCTTCAAGGGCGGCGCCGCCTCCGGTCAGGCAGCGACGGGGAACTGACCGCCATGGACATGGCGAACGAACAGCGCACCGGCATGATCGTCTCGGCCGTCGGCCACGGCGGTTTCCTGCTATGGGCGCTGATCGGCGGGTTCTTCAACGCGCCCGACAAGCCGGCGACGATGATGACCTCGGAAGTCTCGCTGATGTCGTCCGATCAGTTCGCCGCCCTGCAAGCCGCCGCGCCAAAGGCCACGACGGCGGCACCCGATGCGCCGTCGATGCCGAAGGCCGGGTCCGAGACCCCGCCCGAGCCGCCGAAGCCCGAGCCGCAGCCGAAGCCCAAGCCGGAGCCCACGCCAAAGCCCGAACCGCAGCCAGAGCCCGACCCTGCGCCGGATGTGACCGAAGTCACGCCGCCGGACACGCAGGTCAGCGACACGCCGCCGCCGCCGATCACCTCGCCCGCCGAGGAGCCTTCGGCGATGGTGTCGCCCACCATCTCGGAAAAACCAAAGCCGAAGCCCGCCCCGCGCGTGGCGCCCGAGCCGACCGAGGCGCCGCCGCCCGATGCCGTGGTGGCCGAAGACACCAAGCCCCAGCAGGCCCCGGACGAAGCCGCCAAGCCCGACCAGCCGGTCGAGGAACCGAAGACCGCGACTGCGCCACCGGAATCGGGCGAAGTGCTGAAGACCGAGGAAAACAAGGACAACGAACCGGCGTCATCGGCCCCGGTCGCGTCGTCGCGGCCCCGGCAGAAACCGGCAAAGCCTGCGCTCGCGAAGGAACCCGCCAAGGAACCCGCCGCTCCGGCCGAAACCAAAGTGGCGAAGACCACCGAACAGACCGGCGCCGACCAGGCCGGGATCGACAGCGCCCTTGCCGATGCGATGGCGGGCGAACAGGCCGACGAAGCCCGTGCCGGCACCGGCGTCGCCGAAAGCGGCCCGCCGATGACCAGCGGCGAAAAGGACGCGCTGGTCCTGGCGGTGAAGGCCTGCTGGAACGTGGGCGCGCTGTCGACCGATGCGTTGCGCACCGTGGTCACGGTGGGCGTGACCATGGGGCAGGACGGTCGGCCCGATGCGGGCTCGATCCGGCTGATCGAAGCCTCGGGCGGCGACGATACATCGACCCGTCAGGCCTTCGAGGCCGGTCGCCGCGCGATCATCCGCTGCACCAAGGACGGCTATCCGCTGCCCGCCGAGAAATACGGCCAGTGGCGCGAGCTTGAGGTCGTCTTCGATCCCTCGCAGATGAGGATGAAGTGATGCCGCGCCCTGGCCGCCTGCTGTTTTCCCATGCCCCCGCGCCGCTTGCGGCCTTGCCCCGATACCTTGTTCCGACGAAGGGAATTTCCGCCATGCTCCGCACCCTGTGCCGCACCTTTGGTCTTGTCGCCGCCCTTTCGGGCGCCACTGCCCTTACGGCTTTGCCGGCCGTGGCGCAGGGGGGGCCGTTGCGCATCACCATCACCGATGGCGTGATCGAGCCCTTGCCCTTCGCCTCGCCGGTCTTCACCGATGAAGGCGGCGCGGGGGAGCTTTCGGCCGCGATCACCCAGCTTGTCGCAGCGGACCTTGAAGGCACGGGCCTGTTCCGGCAGATCGACCCTTCGGCCTACATCGGCGGCACCAGCTTCGACGCGCCGGTGGCTTATGAAAACTGGAAGGCCATAAACGCGCAGGCGCTGATCACCGGGGCGGTCACGGCTTCGGGCGGGCGGGTGCAGGTCAAGTTCCGGCTTTATGACGTCTTCTCGGGCCAGCCGCTGGGCGAGGGCCTGCAATTCGCCGGGACCGAAGCCGACTGGCGGCGGATGGCGCACAAGGTGGCAGACCAGATCTATGGCCGGATCACCGGCGAAGGCCCCTATTTCGACAGCCGGGTGGTCTATGTTTCCGAAAGCGGCCCGAAGAACGCCCGCGAAAAGCGGCTGGCGGTCAGCGATTATGATGGCGCCAATGTCCAGTTCCTGACCGACAGCTCCACCATCGTGCTGGCGCCGCGCTTCTCGCCCGATGGCAACCGCATCCTTTACACCTCGTTCGAGACGGGCTTCCCGAGGATCAAGCTCATGGATATCGGTTCCATGTCGTCAAAGCCGCTGGCGGACCTGCAGGGCAACATGACCTTCGCCCCGCGCTTTTCGCCGGACGCGTCTTCGGTGATCTTCTCGCTGGAACAGGGCGGCAATACCGACCTTTACGCGATGAACCTGCGGGGCGGCGCCATCAGCCAGCTGACCAATTCGCCCGCGATCGAAACCGCGCCGTCCTATTCGCCGGATGGCAGCCAGATCGTCTTTGAAAGCGACCGTTCGGGCAACCAGCAGATCTATGTGATGCCTGCGGGCGGTGGAGAACCCACGCGCATCAGCTTTGGCGAAGGGCGCTATTCCACCCCGGTCTGGAGCCCGCGCGGCGACATGATCGCCTTCACCAAGCAGAACAAGGGCCGCTTCCACATCGGCGTCATGCGCGTGGACGGATCCGAGGAACGCCTGCTGACCTCCTCGTTCCTCGATGAAGGCCCGACCTGGGCGCCGAACGGACGGGTGATCATGTTCACCCGCGAAAGCGCCGGATCGGGCGGCGGGGCGAAGCTTTATTCGGTCGACATTTCGGGCCGTGCGCTGCGCGCGGTTCCGATGAAGGGCGCGGCTTCCGACCCGTCGTGGTCGCCGCTTCTGCCCTAAGCGGCGCAACGGGTGGCGGGGCAAGGATTCCCAAAGCCAAAAGGCAGTGTTAAGGTGGCCGCCGAACGGGGCCAATGACAACAAAGGCGGACTGACGTGAGCAAGATCACCACCACTCTTCTTCTGATCGGGGCGCTGGCCCTTTCGGCGTGCAACAACCCGAACAAATACGGCAAGGGCGCCGGTGCGGGCATGGGCGGCGCGGGCGCCGGCATGGGCGCGGGCGGCATCGGCATGGGCGGCCTTGGCAACCCGAACGATCCGAACTCGCCGGCCTATTTCGCCCAGACCATCGGCGACAAGGTGCTGTTCCTGATCGACCAGTCGACGCTGACGCCTGAAGCCCGCGGCATCCTGACCGCGCAGGCCAACTGGCTGAACCAGCATCCCGGCTATACCGCGATCGTCGAAGGCCATGCCGACGAACAGGGCACCCGCGAATACAACCTCGCGCTGGGGGCGCGCCGCGCCACCGCCGTGCAGGAATTCCTCATCGCCAACGGCGTTGCCGGCAACCGTCTGCGCACCGTGTCCTATGGCAAGGAACGCCCGCTTGCCGTCTGTTCGGACGAACAGTGCTATTCGCAGAACCGCCGCGCGGTCACGGTCATCTCGGCCGGCGCCGGCGTCTGACGGACAGATCGGGAAAGGACAGGCGCGGGATGAACCGGTCGTTCAGATTGATGCTGGCACTGGTGGCGGCGCTTGCCGCCCCGGGCCTTGCATCCCAGGTCCATGCGGCAGGCGCGTCGAAAGAGACGCTGGCCGATGTGCGCAAGGAACTGGATACGCTCGCGTCGAGCCTGCAGAAGCTCCGGTCCGAACTCGTGGCCGGGGGCGCGGGCGGCTTTCAGGCGGCCGGTGGTGCCAGTGCGCTTGACCGCATGAACGCGATGGAGGCGGAACTGAGCCGCCTCACGCAGCGCACCGAGGAATTGCAGAACCAGATCAACCGGGTGGTGTCGGATGGCACCAACCGGATCGGCGACCTGGAATTCCGGCTGTGCGAACTGGAAGAAGGCTGTGACCCGTCGAAACTGCCGGTCACGGAATCCCTTGGGGGCGCGCCCGCCGGCGGCTCTGCGGGGGCGGCGGCTCCGGTCGTGACCACCCAGCCCGCGACGGGCGGTGCGGCGTCGGGCGGTGCGGCGTCCGGCGCGCCGGAAATGGCCATCAACGAACAGGCGGACTTTGATCGGGCGAAGGCGGCGCTCGATAAAGGTGACTTTCGCGGCGCCGCGGACCTCTTTGCGGCCTATGCCGAAGCCTATCCGGGCGGTGCGCTGACCGGAGACGCGCAGTTCTACCGCGGCGAGGCGCTGGCCCAGGCCGGCGATACCCCCGGATCGGCGCGCGCCTATCTGGAAAGCTTCTCGGGCGCGCCTACGGGTCCGCGCGCGGCCGCGTCGCTGGTGAAACTGGGCACCGCGCTTGGCACGCTTGGCCAGAAGCAGGAAGCTTGCGTGACCCTGGCCGAAGTGGGGAACCGCTTCCCCTCGGCCCCCGAGGCGACCGAGGCGCAGAGCACCATGCGCAACCTTGGCTGCCAGTGACCGGGGCCTGCCGATGACGCCGGAAGCGGCGATTGCGGCCTGCCTTCAACGACATGGCGCGCCCAGGGGGGGAACCCCTCTGGGCGTTGCCGTTTCCGGCGGGTCGGATTCGATGGCCCTTCTGCATCTGCTGGCCGGGCAGGGGCTGCGCCTGTCGGTGGCGACGGTCGACCACGGCTTGCGGGCCGAGGCGGTGGCAGAAGCCGCGATGGTCGCCGCCACCTGTGCGGGCCTCGGTCTGCCGCATGCCACGCTGCGCTGGACCGATCCGGGCGGGCCGGGAAACCTTTCTGCCCGCGCCCGCGCGGCGCGCTACGGTTTGCTGCGGGACTGGGCTACGGGCCAAGGGATCGGAACCGTGACGCTGGGCCATACGCTCGACGATCAGGCCGAAACCGTGCTGATGCGGCTGGCGCGGGGATCGGGCGTCGATGGGCTGTCGGGCATGTCCGAGGCGCGGGTGGATGGCGGCATCCTCTGGCTGCGCCCGCTGCTGTCGCAGCGCAGGCTGGCCTTGCGCGACTGGCTTCAGGCCCGTGGCATCGGCTGGGCCGATGATCCCACGAATGACGATCCCGCCTACGACCGGGTGAAGACGCGACAGGCGCTTCACCTGCTGGCGCCCTTGGGGATCAGCCGCGAGGGGTTGGCGGAAACCGCGCAGTGGATGGCCCGCGCGCGTGAGGTGCTTGCGGCGGCGGCAGCGGCCCTTGCGGATACCGTCCTGCGCCACGAGGCCGGTGAGATCGTGATCGAGGCAGGGGCCTATCGCGCCGCAGCCGATGAAACCCGCCTGCGGCTTTTGTCTGCCGCGATCTGCTGGATCGGCGGAACCGCCTACCGCCCGCGACTGGCGACCCTTATGCAGGTCGAAACCTCGGTTCTGGCCGGTCAGGCGCGCACGCTTGCGGGTTGCCTGATCTCGCACAGGCGCGGTCTGATCCGGGTGGGGCGCGAACCGCAGGCGGTCGCGGGGCAGGTCTCAAGCCCTGACCGGATCTGGGATCGGCGCTGGCGCCTTGTCGATCCATTGGTGCCTGACGGGGCGGAACTCCGCTATCTGGGCGAGGCCGGGATCGCGCTTTGCCCCGGCTGGCGCGACACCGGCCTGCCCCGGGCCTCGGTGATCGCCGGCCCGGCACTGTGGCAGGGAAACACCTTGCTGGCCGCGCCCTTGGCCGGAAAACCCGGCAATTGGCATCTGGAACCCGCGCGGGGCGCTGACGATTTCACGCGATTGCTATTCGTGCATTGAACCTGCCCGTCCAATCTCTATTTTATGGTTCAATCGGCCCCGGATCTTCCGCTTGGGGCATGTCTGGAGGACTTCCCCTTGGGTAATGCGAGAAACATCGCTTTCTGGGTCGTGCTGTTCGTGCTGATCCTGGCGCTGTTCCAGCTGTTCGGCAACAACCAGTCCACGATGAACAGCCGCACCTGGAGCTATTCCGAATTCATCAATGCGGTGAACAAGGATCAGGTGGCCAGCGTCAAGATCGACGGAGAGAACCTGACGATCCGGGGCAAGGACGGGCAGCAATACGTCTCGACCGCGCCGCGCGATGAGAACCTGGCCCAGCGGCTTCTGGACAAGAACGTCGAAGTGACCGCGGTGCGCCAGCAGCAATCGGGCTTCATGTCGCTTCTGTCGCTGTGGCTGCCTTTCGTGCTGCTGATCGGCGTGTGGTTCTTCTTCATGAACCGGATGCAGGGCGGCGGCAAAGGCGG
>DJWG01000081.1 GCA_002440945.1 Rhodobacteraceae bacterium UBA6236
TGCAGACCCTCGGCATGACCTTTTCCGTCATGCTGCTGGTGCCCAGCTGGGCCTCGGCGGGCAATGCCATCGCTACGCTGAACGGTGCCTGGGCGCGAGTGCGCGATGACGCGGCGCTGCGGTTCATGTTCGTTTCTGCGGTTTTCTATGGCCTGTCCACCTTCGAAGGGTCGTTCCTTGCCATCCGCCCGGTCAACTCGCTGTCGCACTACACCGACTGGACGGTGGGCCACGTCCATTCCGGGACGCTGGGCTGGGTAGCGATGATCATCTTCGGCGCGATCTACACGCTTGTTCCCCAGCTTGCGGGCCGCAACGGCATGGCCTCGCCCCGCGCGGTTGAATGGCACTTCTGGCTCGCCGTCGTGGGAACGCTGATCTACATCGTCGCGATGTGGAACGCAGGGATCACCCAGGGGTTGATGTGGCGGGCCTATGATGCCAACGGCGCGCTTTCCTACAGCTTCCTTCAGTCGGTTCAGGCGATGGCGCCCTACTACCTGATGCGGACCATCGGCGGCGGGCTGTTCCTGACCGGCGCGGTGATCTGCGCGATCAACTGCCGCATGACCCTGCGCGCGATCGAACCGCAAAGGCGTGCGGGCGACCAGCCGATCCCGGCCCAACCGACGGAGTAAGCGATGCTGCGACTGCACTACAACCTTGAAAAGATCTCGATGGGGCTGGTGGGCGCGATCATCCTTGCGGCCTCCATCGGTGGGCTGGTGGAAATCGCGCCCCTTTTCACCATCGACAAAACGGTGGAAATCCCCGCCGACCTGCGCCCGCTGACCCCCTTGGAGCTGGCGGGGCGGGAGATCTACATGCGCGAAGGCTGCTATGCCTGCCACAGCCAGATGGTGCGCAGTCTCGCCGACGAAATCGACCGCTACGGCCCCTATTCGCTGGCCTCCGAAAGCGCCTATGACCATCCGATGCTTTGGGGGTCCAAACGCACCGGGCCGGATCTGGCGCGTCTGGGCGAGAAATATTCCGACGCCTGGCAGGTCGCCCACCTGACCGATCCGCGCGCCGTCGTTCCAGCCTCGATCATGCCGTCCTACCCCTGGCTGTCGCAGTCGCTCGATACATCGAACCTGTCGGGCGAACTGGCGACGCTCGCCAAGTTGGGGGTGCCCTATGACGAAGCGATGGTGGCGAACGCCGAAGCGGATGCCGCAGCACAGGCAAGGCCCGATGGCACCGGAACCGAAGGCTTCCGCGCCCGCCACGGCGACCGCCCGGCGCAACGCGCCTTCGATGGCGACCCGGCGCGCCTGACGGAAATGGATGCGCTTGTCGCCTATCTGCAATCGCTGGGAACCCAGACCGACGCGGCCAAGGCCGTGCTTGCCGGAGACGCGCCATGAGCCATGATCTGCTTGTCCTCATCGCCAAGATCTTCGGGCCGATCTGGATGATGGGCTTTCTGCTGATCGTGGCGATCCGCGCCTATGCGCCGTCGCGCCGGGCCGCGCATGACTATGCCGCACGGTCGGTCCTGCGCCCCGATCCACGGACGGAGGATGCCGAATGACCGATGGCCACAGCCATAAGCCCGAAGTGGACCCGGTCACCGGATACGAGACGACCGGCCACGAATGGGGCGGCATCCGGGAACTGAACACACCCTTTCCAAAGATCGCCGCCATCGCGCTTCTTCTGGCGTTCCTCTATTCGGTCGTCGCCTGGATTCTGCTGCCCGCCTGGCCCACGGGCCGCGACTTCACGCGCGGCGTCCTTGGGCTGGATCAAGGCCAGATGGCGGTCGATCGCCTGAAAACGCTGGAAGCCGCGCGGCAGACCTGGATGGCGCGCTTCGACAAACCTGACTTCACCGCGCTGGCGGCGGACAAGGCGCTGATGGCGCAGGCCATGCCCGCGGCCACGCGGCTGTTCGGCGATACCTGCGCCAGTTGCCACGGCCCGGCGGGTCGCGGCGGCCCCGGCTTTCCGGCGCTGAATGACGCCGACTGGCTTTGGGGCGGCGACCCGGAAACGATTGCCGAAACCATCACGCTGGGCATCAACGCCACCGACGACAGCCGCGCCGCCGAAATGCCCGCCTTCGACTGGATGCCACTTGCCGACCGTCAGGCATTGGCCGATTACGTCGTGACCCTTCCCGGTGGCAAGGCCGATTCCGCCAGCCCGGGTGCGGCGCTTTTTGCCGAAAACTGCACCGCGTGCCACGGCGACGGCGGCACCGGCGGGCTTCTGGCCGGGGCGCCGTCCCTTGTCGATCATTCGGTGATCTACGGACAGGACAAGGCCACGGTGCTGACCACGCTGCGCCACGGGCGGCGCGGGGTGATGCCGGCCTGGGGAAAAAGGCTGACCGCGCCGCAGATCAATCTTCTGGCGCTCTATCTCTCCACCCTGCCCGAAACAGGAAAGGCCGCGCCATGACCCCCCGCATGCAGCGCGTCCTTGCCCTTTCCGGTGCGGCGGCGGTGGTCGCGCTTTTCCTGGGCGCCAACCTGCACCTCGTTCGGGTCGCCACCCAATCGCAACCTGTCTGCGTGGCGGTCAACGGGGCGCCGGGGCCCGCGCGGCAAAGTTGTTGAGGATACGCCAATGCTCGAACCGCTGCCCACCTTGCAAAAGCCCCGGCCCGTGCGCACCCCCTATGCCCGGCATCTGCCCGCCTTCGCGGCACTCGACTGGCTGGCTGCGGGCTGGCGCGATCTTCGGGCCGAGCCGGGAATGAGCCTTGCCTATGGCGCGACGGTGATGGTGCTGTCCTGGATCGTTCTTTGGGCGCTGCACGCGATCGGGCTTCTGTATCTTGCGCTGCCCGCGCTTTCGGGCTTCCTGATCATCGGCCCGTTTCTCGCCATCGGCCTTTACGAAAAAAGCCGTCTGCGCACCCGCGGGGAACATCCCGGCCTGTTGCGGATGCTGCTGATCCCGCCCGAGGCAGGCGGCCAGATTGCCTATGCCGGTCTGCTTCTGGGGCTTCTGGTGCTGTTCTGGATCCGGTCGGCCGACCTGCTTTATGCGCTGTTCTTCGGGATCCAGCCCTTCCCCGGCGCGACCGAGGCGTTTGAAAACGTGCTGACCACGCCCCGCGGCTGGGCGCTGATCGCCGTGGGCATTCCCGTGGGCGGGCTTTTCGCGGCCTTCGCCTTCGCCATTTCGGTCTTTTCGATCCCGATGCTGGTCGCCACCCGGCGCGACGCCTTGACGTCGATGGGCCTTAGCTTCGTAATGACAGTCCAGAACCTGCGCCCGATGCTGGCCTGGGGCGTAATCGTCACCCTTGGCCTGCTGCTGTCGGCCATGACCGGGCTGGTCGGGCTGCTGATCATCTTTCCGCTTCTGGGCCACGGCACCTGGCATGCCTGGCGCGCAATCGAAAGGCTTGAGACATGAACATCGGTTTCCTCATTCCGCTGTCACTGGGCATGGGTCTTCTGGGCCTTGCCGCCTTCTTCTGGGCGCTGCGCCACGACCAGTTCGCCGATCCCGAAGGCGACGCCCGCCGCGTCCTGAACGTCGAGCCGCCCAAATCCCCCGTCAGACCCAGCAAGGAAGGAAAATGACATGTCCGAGTGGCTTCCAAGCCTGATCACCAAGACCCCGTCCGAAGGCTATGACCTGGCCGTCAAGCTCGCCCGCGTCGCGGTCAAGCTGACCCAACCCGACGCCGAGGTCCGCGACCGCCTGCGCCCGATCTACGCCGAAGACTCCAACGCGCTGATCGCCGTCAGCCAGGTGGTCGCCACCCATTTCGCCACCGTGGCCGCCGCCAACGGCTATTGGCGCGACAGCTGAACCGGCTGCCCTATTCCGGGCAAGGCCAACCCGCCGGGGCGGTCAACCCGGCGGGCAGAACGGTTTCGGCATCGCCGCAGGCCTGATCCAGTTGCGCCTGTTCCAGGTCCTTGACGCCCGACAGGTCGGTCTTGTCGAACCGCGTCCGCAACAAAAAGGCGCCCGCAAAATTCGCGCCTTCCAGCTTTGCCCCGGCGAACACGGTGCGCGGCATGATCGCGTCCTGCAGGTTCGCGCCGGTCATCTGCGCACCGCTGAAATCGTTGCGATAGAAATCTCCATCGCTCAGGTCGGCATCCGTCAGGTCGGCCCCCACGAAACTGACCCGCAGGAATTCCGCCTTGACGAGCCGCGCGCCCCCCAGCTTGGCGCCGGCGAAATCCGCCCGGCTTGCCAGCGATTTTTCAAAGTTGGCCTTGCTCAGATCCGCCTGGACAAACGAGCTTCGCACCAGCTCGCTGCGCTGCAAGTTGGCCCCTGCCAGCGTGGCGCCCCCAAGATTGGTGCCCGACAGGAAGGCGTTTTCGAAGATCCCCCCCGTCATGTCGCTGCGCTGGAGGATCAGTTTCTCTTTCGAACAGCCGGTCCAGTTCACCCCCGGGGCGGGCTGGTCGCCACACTCCGCCTGCGCCGGCAAAGGAAGCATCAGCGCGCCAAACACCCCCGCCAGAAAAATCCCCGTCAACCTGCCTGCGGCGCTTGTCATGATGTTCCCCGTGCTGTGCATGCTGCATTTTAGCACCACGGCCGACGGGATGCTTCCCTCTTGCAGAGGCGAAGCGCGATTTCAGCGCGGCGCCTTCCGCGACAGGAAGGCCAGCGCCGCGAAAAGCGAAATCGACAGTCCCAGAAGCATCGTCGCCGCCGCCATGATTGTCGGGTTGATCTGGTCGCGGATGCCGGAAAACATCTGCACCGGCAGGGTGCGCTGTTCGGCCGCGGTCAGGAAAAGCGCCACCACCACCTCGTCGAACGAGGTCGCGAAGGCGAAGATCGCCCCCGAGATCACGCCGGGCAGGATGCAGGGCAACGTCACCCGGAAGAAGGCCGAGGGGCCGGAGGCGCCAAGGCTATGCGCAGCACGGGTCAGCGTGGTGTCGTAGTTGGAAAGCGTCGCGGTCACGGTGATGACCACGAAGGGCGTGGCCAGCGCGGTATGGGCCAGCACCAGCCCCAGCCGGGTGTTGGTCAGGCCGAACTGCCCGAAGAACAGGTAGCTGCCCACCGCGACGATCACGATCGGCACGATCATGGGCGAAATCAGCAGCGCCATCACCACCCGCCGCGCCGGGAAATCGGGCCGCGCGATGCCAAGCGCGGCCAGCGTCCCCAGCGTCGTGGCGAAGACCGTCGTCAGCACCGCCACCACGCCACTGTTGAACATCGCCTGCATCCAGCGCGGGTTGCCGAACAGATCCTCGTACCAGCGCAGCGAATATTCCCGCACCGGCAGCGTGAAGAACGGATCATGCGAGAACGACAGCGGCACGATGATGAAAAGCGGCGCGATCAGGAACAGCATGACCGCCACCGCGAATGCCACGACCAGGGTCCGCAAAAGCCGCTCGGAAGAGGTTGCATAGGAAGGAAGCCACATCTTGTTCACCCCAGCTTGAATTTCTCGGCGCCGACAAGGCGCAGGAACAGGCCATAGATCGCGAGCGTGATGATCAGCAGAACCACCCCCAGCGCCGCCGCCAGACCCCAGTTCAGGTCGCGGTTGATGTAGGTGGCGATGAAGTTCGACACCATCTGGTCCTGCGGGCCGCCAACCAGCGCGGGCGTGATGTAGTAGCCAAGCGCCAGGATGAAGGTCATGAGACACCCGGCCACCACCCCCGGCACGGTCTGCGGCGCATAGATCCGCCAGAAGGCCGAAGTCGGACCCGCCCCCAGCGACCGCGCGGCGCGCAGCTGCGTCGGCTGGATCGACCGCATGACCGAATAGATCGGCAGGATCGTGAACGGCAGCTGGATATGCGTCATCGCCGTGACCGTGCCGAAGCGGGTGAAGATCAGCTGCACTTTCTCGGTCGTCAGATGCAGCCACAGAAGCACCGAATTGATGACGCCGTCCGATTGCAAAAGCACCACCCAGGCGGTCGTGCGCACCAGAAGCGAGGTCCAGAGCGGCAGGAGAACCATCAGCATCATCACCGCCGCCACGCCCCTGGGCGCGATGGTCAGCACATAGGCCACCGGATAGCCGAGGATCAGCGTGCAGGCGGTGACCATGCCGGCGACCAGAAGCGTCCGGCCAAGGATCGACAGGAAGATCGCCTGATCGGGCGCGACCTTCGACAGACCCCCGGTCACGGTCTGCTTCAGGTCGATCGCGGTCAGCAGGTAATAGGGCGTGACGGGCGCGCTGTTGCGCTGGATCACCGTCCAGGTGACAGGATCGCCCCAGACCCGGTCCTTGGCCATGAAGGCGTCGCGATAGGGGCCTTCCTTCAGCTTTTCCGCCATGCGCGAGGCCGCCAGCACCTTGCTGCGCATCCCCGGAATTTCATAGTTCAGCCGCTTGCCCAGCAGGGCCGCGGTGCGGTTGTCTGACGCATCCTTCAGGTCGGCCGCAAGGGCCGCGAAGGCAGCCTCATCCGGGGTCGCCGCGCCATCCCAGCCCTGCAGCGCCTCAAGCGTGCGCGGCAGGACGGTGCGGGTTTCGGGGTTATCGACCGCAGTGACCAGCAGGTAAAGGATCGGCGCCACGAAGGCCACCACAAGGAAGGCGATCAGCGGAAGCGCCAGCGAGAATGCCTTCCGCCGGGCCGGGCGGGCGGCGCGGCGAACGGCGACGAAGGTGCGGACGCGGTCAAGGTCGGCGTCCGAAAAGTTGACAAGCGTCATGGCCTCATCCCTCCAGCAGGCGGCAATCGGCGGGATGGCATGCCAGATGCACCGTCTCTCCGGGCTGGAAGACGCGGGCGCTGGCCACGGGGATGCGCGCGGTGACGATCTGGCCCGCGAAGGCCGCGACCGACAGGCGCATGTGGTCGCCCAGGAAGAAGACATCTGTCGCGGTGCCGGAAAAGAGGTTGGCGCCCGGCGGGGTCTGGTCGCCCGCCAGCATGATGCTTTCCGGCCGGACCGACAGCGACAGATCGGCGGCCCCCGCCGGCGCCGCGCCGGTGGCGCGGAAGAGGCTGCCATCAGCCATCCGCACTGCGGTCTGCCCGCCCTCTTGCCCGACCCAGGTGCAGGGCATGGTGTTGTTTTCGCCGATGAACCCGGCGACGAAGCGGTTTTCCGGCGCGTTGTAAAGCGTCCTCGGGTCGGCAAGCTGCTGGATGCGCCCATCGTGGAAGACGGCGATCCGGTCCGACATGGTCAGCGCCTCGGACTGGTCATGGGTGACGTAGACCATCGTGATCCCGAGCGAGGTCTGGAGGTGCTTGATCTCGATCTGCATCCGTTCGCGAAGCTGCTTGTCGAGCGCGCCCAGAGGTTCGTCCATCAGCACAAGCGAGGGTTCAAAGACCAGCGCCCGGGCCAGCGCCACGCGCTGCTGCTGGCCGCCCGACAGTTGCGCGGGGCGGCGGTCGCCCATCGCTTCCAGGCTGACCCGCGCCAGCGCGCGCTGGACCTTTTCCCGCGCCGCGTCGCCCTTGATGCCGCGGTAGCGCAGCGGGAAGGCCACGTTTTCGGCAACCGTCATATGCGGGAACAGCGCGTAGTTCTGGAAGACGAAACCGATGTTGCGCTTTTCGGGCGGCAGGCGTTCGACGGGCTTTTCGTCCAGCACGATCTGCCCCAGTGTCGGGCGTTCGAACCCACCCAGCATCATCAGCGTCGTCGTCTTGCCCGAGCCTGACGGCCCGAGCATGGTCAGGAATTCGCCCTTGGCGACATCCAGGTTCAGGTCTTTGACCACATAGTGGATCCCGTCGTAGGACTTCTGAACCTTGGTGAAACGGACGAGCGCATCTGGAACGCCCGTGCCGGAAATACGGCCTTGCATGGTCATGATGCGCCCTCCCAGCGTCAGGTCACTGGGCAAGCCAGGTGGTGAACCGCTTGCGGATCTCGTCGCCGTTGTCGGCCCAGAAGGCGTTGTCAAGCGTCAGCGCCACGGTCATGTTCTGCGGGCTGGTGGGCAGGTTCGCGGCATCTTCGGGCGTCACGAATTCAGCCGCCGAGGTGCGGACCGGGCCGTAGGGGATGTATTTCGTGGTGCCTGCCAGAACCTCGGGATCGACGGCGTATTTGATGAAGGCCATCGAGGCGTCGATGTTCTTCGCGCCCTTCGGGATCACCCAGTAGTTGGAATCGAGGATCTGGTTGTCCCAGACGATGCGGAAATCCTTGCCTTCCTTGTTGGCGTTGTAGATGCGCCCGTTCCAGGCGGTCGTCATCACCACCTCGCCCGAGGCCAGAAGCTGCGGCGCCTGCGCCCCCGCTTCCCACCAGACGATGCTGTCCTTGATCGTGTCGAGCTTCGCAAAGGCCCGGTCGACGCCTTCGGGGGTGGAAAGCACCTCATAGACCTGATCGGCAGGCACGCCATCGGCCAGAAGCGCAAATTCCAGGTTGGTGGCCGGGTTCTTCCAAAGCCCCCGCTTGCCGGGGAATTTCGTGGTGTCGAAAAGGTCCGCGATGACCTTCGGACCGTCCTTCAGCGTCGCACCATTGTAGGCAAGCGCGGTCGAATAAACGATCGTGCCCACCCCGCAATCCGAGGTCGTGCCTTCCAGCCAGTCTTCCTTGGGGCCGATCTTCGACCAGTCGATCGTTTCGAAGATGCCTTCGTCGCAGCCCTGAAGCAGCGTCGGCGCATCGACATCCACCACATCGACCGTGGTATTGCCGGATTCGATCATCGCAGCGATCTTCGCGATCTCTCCGCCATATTCCTGTTCGGACACGGCGGTGCCGGTCTTGGCGGTATACGTTTCGAACACCGCCTTGCGCTGCGCTTCCTGATAGGCGCCGCCAAAGCTCATGACCGAAATCGACCCTTCGGCAAGGACCGGCGCGGTGGTCAGCGCAAGCGTTCCAAGAACGGACACGACAGCGGCATGGCCAAGCTTTCTGAAATTCATCTTCTTTCCTCCCAATGAAATCGCCCGTCCGCATTCTGCGCGACAGGTCCTTATCGTTTTTTGTCCAGCCCGCGCGTCGAGGCCCGTGCCGTCGTGAAAGGCCCCCGGACATTCCGCCGGGGGCCTTTATTATTGTCTGACTCAGCCCTTCACGATCAGATGTTCGGGGCCGTAGGCAAATCCGGTGATGTTGGTGTTGCCCTTGTTGTTTTCGTCGGTGATCACAAGGATATCGTGTTCGCGGTATCCGCCCGCGCCCGGCAGGTGGTTCGGGATGGTGATCATCGGTTCCATCGACACGACCATGCCCGGCTCCAGCACCGTTTCGCAGTCCTCGCGCAGTTCAAGCCCCGCCTCGCGGCCGTAATAGTGGCACAGCACGCCGAANNCGAAGCTGCGGTATTGCAGCAGGTTTTCGGCGGCATACATCTCGTTCAGTTCCTTGGCGATGTCGCTGCACCTGGCGCCCGGCACCAGCAGTTCCTTGCCGCGGTCATGGACCTTGCAGTTGATTTCCCACAGCCGGACATGTTCCTTGCTGGCCTCTTCCGAGAACAGCGTCCGTTCCAGCGCGACGTAATAGCCCGCCACCATCGGGAAGCAGTTCAGCGACAGGATATCGCCCTTTTCGATCTTGCGGCTGGTGACGGGGTTGTGCGCGCCGTCGGTGTTGATGCCGGACTGGAACCAGGTCCAGGTGTCCAGAAGCTCGCCATGCGGCCAGACCCTGGCGATTTCGCGGATCATCGTCGCGGTGGAATGCAGCGCCACCTCGTGTTCCGGCACGCCCACCCCCATCGCCTCGACGCAGGCCGCGCCGCCGATGTCGGCGATCCGGGTCATCTTGGTGATATGGGCGATTTCTTCCGCCGACTTGATCATCCGCAGCCGCATCGATGCGGCTGCGATATCGACGAATTCCATCTGCGGGAATTCGGACTTCAACAGGTTCAGCGTGTCGATGGTGATGTGGTCGAATTCGATCCCCAGACGCTTGACCTTGCCGGTCAAGCCGCGGATCGCATGAAAATAATTGTCCTTCTGCCAGTCGGTATAGGTGACGTTCCGTCCACCGAAGGTCCGCCGCCAGGGCTGGCCGCCATCGATGCCGGCGCTGATCGAGGTGGCGATGTCATGGTCCACCAGGAAGCCGTAGCGGCGGCCGAAATAGCAGAACATGAAATCGGAATAATAGTTGATGCAGTGATAGCTGGTGAACAGCGCGGCGTCGATCTTCTCCTTCGCCATATGAGCCCGGATCGCGTCCAGACGCCGCTGCATCTCGGAGTCGGAAAAGGTCGGGACGGCCTTTTCGCCGTTATCCACATAGTTCTGCAGCCGTTCGCGCTCCATCGGGTCCTCCACTCAAGCGGCGGGGCCAGGATTGGCCCTCTTGCGCCGAGGAAGCCGGTTTCGCCGGGGCTTGTCAAAAGACGATATCTCACCATAGCATTAGATAAATTCACCCTGAGGGCGTTTGATGCCAGCACCCCCCCTGAACGCGCTCCGCGCCTTCGAACTGGTCGCCCGGCTTGGGTCGTTCAAGGCGGCGGCAGAGGCGATGTTCGTCACCCAATCCGCCGTCAGCCACCAGATCCGCAATGTCGAAGAGGCTCTGGGCAAGCCGCTGTTCGAACGCGAAGGGAACCGCACCCGGCTGCTGCCGCATGGCGCCGAACTTGCCCGGCAGCTCTCGGTTTCGCTGGCCGAGATCGACGCCGCCTGTGAACGCGCCCGTAACGCAAGTCAGGCGCTGGTGATCGCCGCCATCCCTTCGGTCGCGATGTGCTGGCTGATCCCGCGCCTCAACCGCTTTCGCGCTGCCCATCCGCAGATCGAGATCCGCATCGTCTACGCCATGCATGGCCGCGACATCAATTTCCACGATGTTCACCTGGCCTTCGTCTATGCCCCGGCGCCGCCCGCCAATGCTCAGCTCGAGGGTCAGTTTTTCCTTCCGGGGCATGGGGTTCCGGTTTGCAGCCCCGCCTGCATGACGCGCCTGGGCCGCCCGCCTGCGACGCTTCAGGATTTTCTGAAACTCGGTCTTCTGCACGACCGGAACGAAACCGGATGGAAGTCCTGGGCTGCCGGGCTGGAGGACGGCGCGCCGGATGGCACGTCCTTCGAAGGCACCACATTCGAGGATTTCAACCTGCTGCGCGTGGCCGCCCTTTCGGGTCAGGGTGTGGCGCTCTGCCCCCCCGCCATGATCCAGCCCGACCTCGATTCCGGCGCCCTGATCCAACTGTCGGACCGGGAGATGGATGAAGGATTTGATTACTACATGCTTTCGGCGACCAATGCCCCGCCCAACATCCTGCGCCATTCCCGGCTGTTTCGCGAATGGGCGCTGGCGGAACGGGTGCTGCCCCTGATGCCGCCCGCCCGGTAGCATCCCGGACAGGCGGCCAGAATAGGCCCGGACGCGGCGATCAAGCGGGCCCCGCTGTCAGACCCCGTCGATCAGGATATCCAGCGCGCGCTTCAGGGCGTCGCGGTGTTCGCCAAGATGGGCGACCGGGCCACGAAGCTCGCTGCCCAGAACGGCGGCCAGTTCCTGCACCCGGACGATCCATTCCGCGCCCTCGACCACCACCCTGGGCGTGATCCCGGGGAAGGCGACATAGCGTCCCGCCTCCCGCAGGGGGGCCACGATGCGCGAGGCTTCGATCCCGATGAGGTCGGTTTGCAGGTCCACCACCAACTGGCCATTGGCCAGACGAAACACGTCGAACTGCGCCATGCTCTCTGCCGCTCAGAAGGTGCGGAAAGAGGCAAGCGGCAGGCCTTCGCGCGCCAGCTCCTCGGCATAGGCCTTGGTCGCGGCGCGGTTCTCTTCGCGCCACAGCCGGTTGCGTTCGGCCTTCGTCGCATCGACAATCGCCTTTTCCGCCAGGCGCGACATGTTCAGGCCAAGCGCGCGCGCGGCCTCGGCCACATCGGCCTCAAGCGTCAGGTTCACCTTTATCCGCCCCACACCAGTACCTCCATCATACGCGTGTTTCAGGAGTATAATCGCTCTGCGTCGCCAATCAAGGCGGCTGGCGCAATCCCCGCGGATCAGTGCGTCAGGCGCAGTTTGGTGATTGTTCGGGCGATGCTGACGAAGGCTGTCGACAGATCGACGTTTTCCACATCGAAGTAATAGGCCGGAGAACTGGCACAGGACTTGAGCGCCACTTCCCCCGACACCTCGGCGTTGAAGGCGATGGTGAAGACCATGATGCCCTTCGCGCGCGCGGCATCGCAGACGCTTCTAAGCTGGCTGTCCTTTCCCGTCGAACTGGTATGGATCACCGCCTTGCTCAGGAAGTCGGACTTGCCGGTGGCGACGCGGTAGGCGTTGTCGGCAAACCAGCGGACGGAATAGGTCTGCCAGACCTGCTGCCAGGTGAGGACCGTCTTGCCGGCCGTGAACTGCGGGCTTTTCGGCGCATTCGCATCCAGCTTCGTATAGGTCTTGCTGGCTGCGTCGAAGTAATAAAGATACCCGGTCGCGTTATCCTTCACGACGTCGGAAGGCCCTGTCTTGTAGGCAGGCTGAAGGGCATAGGTATTGGTGTTCTGCCCGTCCGTCATCAGCACCAGGATCTTCATCGCATCCGATATGCCATAGTCCAGAGGGCGGCCGCCGATCGACGCCGAAACCCGGGGGTCGCCTGCAGAAATCAGCCCGTCAAGCGCGCTCCGGGTCGAAGGATTAAGCAGCGCGACACCCCATTTCGCGCCGATGTCGATCGCCGTGTCCCCATCCGCGGCCAGGGACCGGATGCGTTCGACGATCTTCACCTGGTTGTCCGAAAAGGCGACGACCTCGTTCGAGGGCAGTTCATAGCATTCGAAATAGGGCTTCTTGAGGGGCGTCGGCGCCTTGTTCGCATACCGAAGGTCGGCATAGGCCGTCCGCGCCAGGGGCGCCGTGGTGGACAGCGCCGTCGTCGCGAATGTCGCGGTTTCAAGATCGACGCAACTGGTCTTGTCATGGTCCGCCGCCAGGTTGAACTGCGCGGCGAGGGCCTTTCCGGGTGTGACCTGCTGGTTGTAGGGCACGACCGAGATCGACAGCTTCCCGCGCGCGCCGGTGGATGATCCTTCCGCCGATACGAACAGCGTCGATACGAATTGCTCTGCCGCCTGACGCAGAAGCGCGATCTTGGTCGTCGACGAACTGCGCGCCAGATCCGCCATCGAACCCGAGACGTCCAGCACCAACGACACCTCCATCAGCCCTACCTTCTCGACCGCCTTTCCCGCCGCCGGAAGCGGCAGCTGATCAAATCCGACCATCCGCATGAACAGGGTCGGCACGCTGTCGCGGATATCGACCGAAACGACCCGCTCTGTCCCGCTGACCACGACGTGAATGTCCCGGTCGGCGGGCGGTTCAAGCCCGGAGGCCCGGAACACCTCGCGGACGACATCCTTCGGGTCGATCTGCTGCTTCAGCGACGCCGCCATCAGGACGGCGCGGTCGATGGTGTTCTGCAGGTAGGTGCGGCGCAATTCGTGGCGCATCAGGTCGATGGCGACGCCGGCCACCAGAAGCATCGTGACAAAGCAGAACAGCCCGAAGATCAGCAGCGATCCGTCATCCCGCCGCCAGAACCTGCGCGCCAGCTTCCGCAAGGGGAACCCGGGGAATGCGGCTTGAAAAACGGACATGATGCTTGACCCCGGCGAAGGCGAAAGAATGCTCGATCCTCGCAAAACGGCATCGGTCACGGCGGCGCGGTGTCAGGGACAAGACCGGCTGCGGCCTTTTCGATGGTCAAATTGCGGCTTTGCACCAGTGGCTTGCATGAGGATGAACGCCCTCAACCAGAGGTGCGGGCGCGGCGCCTTGCGAACGGAAAAACCCGGCGGTCCCTGGACCGCCGGGCGCATCCGGGGCTTGTCAAGCCGCCCCCGACGGGATCAGAACTTTCCGATCAGGTTGACGAACACGCCTTCCCGGTTCTTCTCAAGGCTGCGCAGGTCGTCCGAAACCCCACCTCAGGCATAGCCGGCGCCCAGGCGGACGTGGTCGTTCAGGTCGCGGTAGATACCCACAAGCGCGCCGAACTCGGTCGTGTCGGCCTTGGGGAAGGCCATCGCGCGGCCCTCGGCCAGGATGTCCCAGTTGTGGACGACGTGGTAGTCCAGCCGCAGGATCGCCAGATGCGCGGTCGAGGTGACGAAATTGTCCGTCCCCCGCGCCGCCTCTTCCCGCAGGCGGAAGCCGTATTTCGCGCCCAGCGTGAACTGCTGGTTCAGATCATAGCTCAGCGCGGCGTTCACGATGTGGCTGCGCTGTTTCGCGCCGTTCACATCGCCGTCCACGTTCACCTGATCGGCCCCCGGCATGTCGTAAAGGTAGGTATAGCTGACCAGGGCGTTCAGCCGGTCATTGGCGACCGGGCGATAGGCGTAGCCCAGCTTCGCCTCGACATAGCGGCCATCAAGCATGTTGTCGGCATCGGCCTTCGAAATCACCGCGTCCAGATCGCCGATGATCCGCCAGTCCTCGCTGGTGCGCCGTTCGACCGAACCCGAAAGCAGCAGCGACCGGCGATCCTGCACCCGCGCCGGATTGTCGCTGTCTTCGAACCGCAGCTCACCCCGAAGCGCCGCGGAATGACCCTCGCCGCCCGAATACTTCACGCCCCAGGACAAACCTTCCCGTTCGATCGTGGTGCCGTCGCTTTCGGTGTTCTTCCCCGAAAAGAGGCCCAGGTCATAGCTCCAGACTTCGGACGGCGTGTAGCTGACGCCATAGGTGGTGGTCAGCGCCGGTTCCGATCCAAAGGCGCTGTAGCTGTGTTCGGCAGTATAGCGCCAGGCGTCGTTGATCCGCGTCTGCGCACCCAGGACCAGCGTTCCGTCATCCTGCCCGGTGGCGGTGGTGCTGTCTTCCATCCTCAGCGGGTCTTGCCGGTAACCCAGGGTGTAGGTGGTATCGGCGTTCGGCGCCCAGGCAAGCTCCAGCCGCCCCGCCGCGCCAAGACTGCCTTCCGAGGCTTCGGCCATCAGCGTCAGCGCATCCGAAAGCCGCGTCTCGACCCCGAAGCCCAGTCGGTCATTGCGCCCCAGCCCGCTGTGCGCCACCGTGGCCTGGCCAAAGACCCAGGCCGAAAGATCCTCGTCCCGCGTCCAGGTCAGCCGCGCGCCCAGATCGGTGCGGCTGCCGTTATCCTCGGGCAGTGCGCTGGTGAAGGCGGTCCGGTCGGTCGCCGCCGCCTCGACATCCAGAACCAGCTTTTCGGTCAGGTCGTAGGACAGACCCAACCGGACGTCGCTGCGGTCCTTCACGCCTTCGTTGTCGAAGGTTTCGGCGCCGAAGGTCAGCGCCAGCCGGTCGGTCATCCCGACCTCGCCCTCGATCCCGTAGGTCGTCTGCGGCGTGCCCACATCAAGGTCGGGCGAGGTGAATCCCGCCTCGCGGTCTTCGGCCCAGACCTTGATGATCCCGTCGCGGCCGTAATCCGCCAGATCCACCTGCGCCTCCAGCCGCAGGCCGGTGGCGCGCTTGCCGTCGACGCCCGCGCTCGGGGTCGCGGGGTCTATCTCAAGCCCGCCGTTCAGCGAAAAGCTCGACCCGAAGCCCGGCCCTTCGCTTTCGGCGACCTCGAAGTTCAGGAAGGTGCCTTCGCTGCGGCGCAAGAGGATGTCGGCACCGACAAGCGTGTTGTCGGCAAGGCCCGAGGTTTCGCGCGCGCCGGAAACCCCGAGGCGCAGGTAGTCGTTCACCCAGGTTTCCGCGCGACCACCAGCGGCGATGCCATCCACCGATCCGGTGGTCGGCACATATTCGTACTGCGCCACCAGGTTCACGTCATTCCCGCCCAAGGGCCGGTCAAGCACCAGCCCACCCCCCGCCGCCGAAGGCGACAGCGGCCGCGTCAGGATCACAAGGCCCTGCACATGGTCGATCCGGTAGTCCCGACCTTCGACCAGGCGCTGCGAAGTGACGATCCGCCCCGACACGGAATCCCGGATTTCGATCATCAGGGTTTCGCTGCCTTCCTGGATGTCGCGGCGCGACAGGAAATAGGCGCTGCCACCCGTCCCGCGCAGCACGTCGCGCTGGACAAGCGTATCCGGGCGCGAGGCATAGGCGCTGGTGCGGATGCGGTCCTCCCCCTGGTCGGTGGTGGCGGTCGACCGCCAGGTGCCGGTCAACCCGTAAAGCGCCCGGTCCGACCGGACCAGCCGCGACAGATCCTCGACCGGCTTGAAGTCGCCCCATTGCAGGAAGCTGCCGTCGCGTTCGATCCGGGCAAACACCTTGCCCGAGGTCGGCGCCAGGTCTTCGGTGACGGAATCGTCGCCGGTGGTCACCCAGACATCCTCGTCCTCGATGCCGCGCAGCATCTGGTCGGGATGCTTGCGGCCGAAGTCGTGGAACATGTCCTTCAGCTCTTCCTCGCGGGTATCGACCGAAGCCGTGATCCGCGCCCCGCTGGCCAGCGTGCTGTCGACGTAGCCGGCAAGGCGTCCGCGGGTCCAGCTTTCGTCATCGACCAGATCGCGGCCCAAGGTCAGTTCGGCGATGCCGGTGGCGAAAACCTCTTTGGTGGGAATGGTCACGGGGCGGGTCAGGCTTTGACTGCCGACACCGATCTGAACGCCGTGGTCGCCGGGCGGCAGGATGCGCTGCACGACGAAGTCGCGGTTCAGGTCCTGGACCACCTCTTCGCCCATGACGGTGATGCGGGTGCCGGCCGGCACATCGCGCCCCGATACGGTCACGGCACCGCCGCGCACGGGTATCCGGCGCCGCGCCGTGCGGTCCTCGCCTTCGCCGGGCGCAATGACCGGGCCGTCAAGCGCCGGATCGTCCTGCCGGGTCGCGGTCCGCGACAGCGGCAGCGCCGCGGTTTCGTCATACCGTCCGGCGCTGTCATAGACGCGCAGGATGTAGTCCATCGTCGCCTCGCCGACCTCGGGCATCACCCAATCGACGGTTCCATTCGGCGCCACCGGCAGCAGGGTCACGTTGCCCTTGGCGTCGCGGATGCGGACCTCGGCCTTGCGGATCCAGCCCGGATAGTTGCTCGATGCGCGAAAGCTCACCCGCTCGCCCGCGACATAGCTGCGCCGCATGTCGCCGGTCGAGACATTGAGCCGCGGTTTTGCCCCCAGACCGTCATAGCTAAGCCGGATGCCCAGATCCTCGAACAGCCGGTCGATGTCGCGCGTGCGGCTTTCGGCAGGCGCGGCACCCGCGATGGCCTGGCGCGGACCGCCCCCCACCCCGTCGACCGAGATCGAGAAGCCCAAGGCCCCCAGATCGGGCGCGGCGCCGTCATCGGTATTGGCGCCCGTTTCGCGGTGGATCACCTGACCCGCATTGGCCTGGTAGCAACCGGCGGGCAAGGCGCCGTCGACAAGCGCGCAGCCCTGGACGGCGGTCTGCGCCCCTGCCCCACCGGCCAGAAGGCCGATCACCAGCGCCGTGCTGCCCAAAAGCCCGGGCCGGGCCGACACGGCTTGCCTGCTCATGTTGCGGTTCATGACTGCGCCCCTCATTTCGTGCCCGTTCCGGTCATGCGGCGTTCGATCGCCGTCTCGACGTTCAGCTGATAGCGTCCGTTTGCTGGCCACATTTGCCGCAAGAGCTTCTCGATTGCCGCCAGCCGCCTCTTCGCCTCGCGGTCGCTCTCATCGGGCTGAAGTTGATACGAAAGCCGCAGCATCGATGGCGTATCCGCGATCTTCGCCACCATCTGGCGCAGGCCATCGACAAGCTCTGCCCGCGGTTTCACGCCCTCTGCCACGAAGGCGCCCGCCGACAGGTCCACCCGGATCACACGGCTGAGCGCCGCGCCGAAGTTCATCTTGGTCAGCATCCCCGGCGTGACCCGCACGACGCGCGGGTTTTCCGTGGTCAGCCGGTAACCCGACGGCAGCGTCCGCGTGTCGAGCTTCAGCATGAAGTTCGACCCGATGTCGTAAGGCAGCGCGGCGCAGGGCAGGCTGAAGCGGCCATGCGGATCGGTCGTCACCGACAGGCCGTTCGGGGCCACCAGCCGCACCCCCGGCAGGCCCTTTTCATGGCCCGGTTCTTCGGCCACGCCGAACTTTTCGGCCCGGTAGGTCTGGTCGCTGATGGCCAGACGGTTCACCTGCGGTTCGCCGTTGTAATAGCCGTCCTGGTTCAGGTCGTCGAAGACCCGGCCGATGATGGTCGAACAGGCAAAGACCGGCTCGGCCGCGACCCGCACCGTGGCGATGGCATCCCGCGTCACCGCCGCGCCGGTCAGGGGGCTGACGCCGCGCGCGGTGTTGTCGTGGTTGCCCGGCTTGACGCTGCCGCCGACCAGGGCATCCAGCGTGATCTCCGTGCTGGCGCCCGGCGCGATGGCGATGTCCTGCCAGACCAGCCGCCGCCCGCTGGCGACCGGCTCCGCCGCCACACCCGCGACCGCGCCGCTGCCCTGCTGGTAGATGAAGCCGGCGGGCATCAGGTCCACGACATTGGTCGTCGTGGTTTGCGTGGTCGAGGTATTGGTGACGGTGATCGTGTAGCGCAGGATGTCGCCCACGTTCACCTGCCCACGATCCACGGTCTTGGCGATGGCAAGCCCGCCCAGCCCGAAGGTCGGCGACACGACCGAATCCGCAGCCGTCACCACAACCCCGGCAGCCGAGGTGCCGGTTGCCGTCCCCGACAGGGTGACAGTTCCTGTCGCCACGTCGGCGGCGGTGATCGTATAGGCGTTGCCGGTGCAGACCAGCGTCCGGGTTTCCCCCACCGCCAGCGTGATCGTGGTGCAGGACAGGCCCGGAAGCGGCAGGCTCAGCGTGCTCGGGTCCATGTTCACGCTTTCCAGCGGAAGCGTTCCCAGGTTGGTCACGGTGAAGCTGTAGATCACCCGGTCGCCTGCATCGATGATGCCATTGCCGTTCGTGTCGGGAATGTCGACGATCTGGATGTCCAGCCCGATCTCGGGCCGGCCGACCGACGTGACGGTCGGGTCGTTCGCCGGATCAGTGTCGCTGGCGCCGGTGCCATCGGGCGATGCGGTCGCCTGCGGATCAAGGATGATGGTCCCGTCCGGCGCGGTGCCGGTGTCCGACACGTCCGTGACCGTGACGGGATTGCCTGAACCGTCAAGGATCGGGTTGCCCAGATCATCGACGGCATCACCCGTGACCGTCGCGGTGTTTTCGACATAGCTGCGGGTAACGTCCGCCTCGACCAGCGTATAGGTCGCGGTGAAGGCGGTGCTGTTCACCTCGCCCACGGCCAGTGTGATCGGGCCGCCGGTAACAGCGACCAGCGGGTCGGTCACGGTCACATTGGCCAGCGCCAGGTTCCCGGTGTTGGTCACCGTGAAGGCGTAGTCCAAGGTATCGCCCGCATCGAGATAGCCGTTGCCGTTCACATCGGTGGACAGGACCATCGACTTGATCAGCTCGATCCCGCTCGACTGAAGGATCAAGGCCACCGTCGGGTCATTGGTCGGATCGCCATCCGTCGCACCCGTGGCATCCGGTGTCTCGCTGGTCCTGGGATCGGTGACAGAACTGCCATCCGGCGCGGTCCCGGTGTCGGAAACATCGGTGGCCACCAGTGGTGTCCCCGATGCATCGAGGATCGGCGTCCCGCTTTCCGTCACGCCATCGCCCTGAACGGTTGCGGTGTTGACGACATGGCCGCGGTTCACATCGGCCTGCGTCAGCACATAGCTTGCCGTAAAGCTCGCATGATCCGCCTGCCCTGGGGCAAGGCTGATCGGCCCACCCACCACAGCGACAAGCGGGTCGGTGACGATCACGTTGGCCAGCGTCACGTTCCCAAGGTTCGTGACGTCGAAGCCGTAATCCGCCGTGTCGCCCGCGCCGATCTGGCCGTCGCCATTGGTATCGGTCAGGGAAAGCAGCGACTTGATCAGCTCGATCCGCGGCGTCGGCACCAGAAGCGCCAGCGTCGGGTCGTTGGTCGGATCGCCGTCCGTGGCGCCTTTGCCATCCGGCGTCTCGGTGCTTTCCGGGTTGGCGACCGGCGTGCCATTCTGCGTCGTGCCGCTGTCCGAGACATCCGAAACCGTGACCGGATTGCCCGTTCCGTCAAGGACCGGCTGGCCGGTCGCGGTGACGGCATCCGCATCGACGATGGCGCTGTTTTCCAGATAGCCGCGGTCGATATCGGCCTGCACCAGCGTATAGCTGCCGGTGAAGGTGCTGCTGTCCGTCGCGCCAATGGCAAGCGGGATCGGCCCCCCCTGCACGGTCAGAAGCGGGTCGGTGATCCTGACGTTGCCCAAGGCGACGTTGCCGGTATTGGTCACGGCAAAGCTGTAGCTGATGCTGTCGCCCACACCGATCTGGCCATCGCCATCGTCATCATTGATCGACACCAGCGACTTGATCAGGCTGATCGCCGGGGTAAGCTCGACCGACAGCGGCGTCGGGTCGTTTTCGCCCGTCTCGTTGCCCAGGCCGTTGCCATTGGCATCGGTGCTCACGCCGTCGTCCGACAGGTCCGAAAGCTGCGGATTGGTCGCCGAGGTCTGCCCCGACAGCGCACCGACCGCCGTCGCGTCTGCCTGGTTGCGGTAGCGTTCGCCTGCGCCGATCTGCGGCGGCAGCGGGTTTGTCGGCATGAACCGCACCGCGATGTCGATGGTGCAGCTTGCCCCTGCGGCCAGCGCGAAGCCCTGCGCCACGACCGGATCGCCCGAACCGTTGTAGCCGCCATTCGTGCCGCCACAGCTGCCCGAAGGCGCAACCGGCACGGTATAGCTGCCAGAGGCGGTCGGCGTCGTCGCGGTATGACTGCCGAAGCGCGGCGCACCCCCGTCCAGGACATCGCTGACCCGGATCTGGTTCAGCGCCTCAAGGCTCGGGTTGCGGACCGTCAGGCGGAAGGTCGCCGTGAAGGTTCCGTCCGGGTTGTTCGTCGGCCCCGCGATCAGCGCCTTGGCCAACGCAACGCGCGCCTGCGGCACCTTCGGGAACAGGTAGTTCGTGGCGTCTGTCGCGGCCGGAAGGCTGATGCCCGAAATGGTGGTCGGCGCAACCGATCCTCCGGCAGTGCCCGCAGCCGTCAGGCCGTTCGACAGGTAGGTCTCGCCTATCGCGGCGTGACTGAGGCTGTAGGTTCCCTGCGGCAACTGGCCGAAGGCAAAGGCGCCGCCCGCCCCGGTCGTCGTCGTCCTTGAAATCGCGGTCCCGTCGAAGGCCGTTCCGGTCAGCGTGATGGTCAGGGCCTGAATGCCTGTGTCACCGCCGGCAAGCGTGCCGTCATTGGCGAAGTCGCGGAACACCAGACCGGAAATCTGCGACGAGTTCACCTGCACGGCACCCGAATTCGCGTTATTGGCGGTGTTGATGTCGAACGAACTGGAGGTAACGCTCGCGGTGTTGGTGAAGCTCTGCGGGGTGCTGCCCACAGTGATCACCCGCACCGGAACCAGGATATCGACCTGTCCGCCATTGCTGAAGGTGCCCAGATCGCAGCTGAAGGACGTGGCCCCCGCAGTTCCCGTGCAGGCGTTCAGCGTCGTCGTTCCCGACACGATGCTCAGCGTCGGCGTGCCGGTCAGTTCCATGCCCGCGGGCAGGCTGTCCGATACGACCGTGTTATCCGCTTCGGCAAGGCCAGCGGCGACGTTGTTGCGCAGGGTGACGGTATAGGTGAACGGGTCCCGCAGGTTCACCACTCCCGGTGACGCCACCTTGCTCACCACCTCCAGATCGACGCGGGTACGCGCGGTCGTGGTTTCGGTCGCCGTGTTGTTGGCGGTATTGGGTTCGAACCCCAGATCGGTTTCGCTGGACCGGACGCTGACCGCGTTCGTCGTGGTGCCCTTCGCCACCGCTTGCCCGAGGATCCGGATCATCCGTGTCTCGCCGGCGGCAAGCATGGGGAACGTGCATTCCAGCGTTCCGCCCAGCGTTGCGGGGGCAGGAACCGTGCCGCAGGTGCCATCCGCAGGCACCACATGCGACCGATAGTCGATGCGGTCGACCGGCATCGTATCGGTGACCACCACGTTCTCGGCGGCCGAGGGGCCCAGGTTCGTGACCGTCACGATGTATTCGGTCTGCGTGCTGACCGGCATCGGATCGACCGTGTCATCCTTGTTGACCAGAAGGTCGACCACCGGCGGCTGCACCGGCGTCAGAACCGAGGCGCTGTTGTTCGTCGTATCTGTTTCGGTCGTCGTGGTGGCAACCGTCACATCGTTTTGCAGCGTGGTCGCGCGCGTCACCAGGTTCGGGCGGACGACAACCGTCACCGTCTGCTGCGATCCGTTGGTGATGGTGCCAAGGTTGCAGACCAGGCTGTTGTTGCCCGGCGCGGTGGTCGATCCTGCGGCGGGCGCGGTCGTGCATGTCCCCGATGACGGGCTGGCGGACACGAAAGTCACGTTTGCGGGCAGGGTGTCGGTGATCGTCACCGCCCCGGCCGAGGACAGGCCGTTCGAGACGTTGCGCGCAGTGACCACATAGGTCAGGTTCTGGCCCGCTACGGCAGGGCTTGGGCTGGCCGATTTCGCCACCGTAACGTCCGCCCGCGCCTCGACCGCATAGTTCGCCACGTCCGAGTTGTTCGCCAGCGCCGGATCGGCGGTCACATAGGAAATCACGCTCGCAGTGTTGGTTCGCGCGCCCGCCTCGCCGCCCGGGCGGACCCGCACGGTAACAACCGGACAGTCGACACCCGTGGTGCAGACCGGAAGCGTGGCGATCGAACAGGTCAGTTGCCGGCCGTTGCTGCCCGATACGTTGCTTGAACAGGTTGCGCCGCTGGCCCCGCCGGGGGTAACGACCGCATCGATGAAGCCCGACCCGGTGGCGCCCACGTTGCTGTTGATCAGGTTCTGCAGATAGTCGGTCATCAAGACGTTGGTTGATACGGTCGGACCGGCGTTCGTCACTTCGATGGCGAAGGTCTGGATGTCACCCACCGGCAGGTTGGCAAGCGTCGCCGTCTTGTTCACCGCGATATCGGCCGAACCGGCCGGGTCGCTGCTGGTCACGCCATAGGTCGTGCTATCGTTGGGGGCGTTGGTGTCGGGCAGGTTGCCATCGGGCGATCCGACCAGAAGCCCGTTCACCAGGCTGCCCGATGCCGTCACCGTGGTCGTCATTCCCACCGCAGGCGTCGTCGCCCCGGCCGCAAGCGGCGACCCGGCGGTATAGATGCGGCTGCACAGGATCGTGGCCGGCCCGGTCACGGGTGTTGTCGGCGAACAGGTCCAGCCGTTCAGGGTAAAGCCCGTCACCTGAAGCCCGGCGGGCAGGGTGTCGCGCATCTCGATCGTGCCATAAAACGCCGCATTGCCGACGTTCGAGGTGCTGATGCTGAAGCCGTAGCTGTTGCCGACCACGGCCAGCGCCGGGTTGGGCCCGCTTTTGTTGGCGCGCAGGTCGATGGTGGGGGCGGCGATGGTCGCGCCGCCGTCCGACGCGGAGTTGTTGGCGGGGTTCGGGTCGGTCGGCCCTGTCGCCGCGATGGTTGCGGTATTGGAGGGCGTGCCCGGCAAGGCCACGGTTGTGGCTATGGTGATCGGCCCAAGCGCCACGTTGGCGCCTGCCCCCGAACCCGAAGGCCGGGTGCAATCGACATCCTGCCCTACCACGACGCAGGACCAGCCGGGCGCGGTGACGCTGTTGATCGTGTAGTTGCCCGGGATGGTGTCATGCACCGTGATCCCCGAAGGCGAATCCCCGGTGTAGAAGGACGACAGCGTGAAGGTCGCCGACCCGCCGACCAGCAACGTGCCGCCGGGCGACCGCAGCTTCGTGATCCGCAGGTCGGATCCACCGGTGATCGTGGTGTTGAGGGTAGAGCTGTTGTTGCTGAGGATCATGTCGGGCGGCGTGGCGCTCAACACCGATCCCACGGCGGTAACGGTCGATCCCGACGCCGCCGAAACCTGGCCGGTGAAGCTCCGCGTCACCGAAGCGCCAACCGCGATGGGCCCCGCGACAGTGCAGTTGTAGGTGGAGCCCGACAGCGTGCAACCCGCTGGCGCCACGACGTTGATCAGCCCTGTCGGCACCGGGAACTGCAACTGGACGCTGCTGGTGATATCGGGGCCATCGTTCTGGATCGTATGGGTCAGCGTGATCGTCGATCCCGCCGCGGCCGTCGCAGGCCCGCCCAGCATCAGCGCGATATCCGACCCGGCGGTGATGGTCGTCGGTTCGGACACCGCATTGTTCGTGGTGTCGATATCCCCCGTTGTCGGCACCGAGGCCGCCAGCGTGATGCCGCCCGAAACCGCAGGCACGAGGCTCAGCGAAAGGCTGGCCGTGTCCCCCGAAAGCAGCGACGGAACGGCGCAGGTAACAGCCGCCGGACCCGTCGCCGGCATCGGTGCGCAGCCGGTGATCGTGCCCGTCGCGGCGGTGACAGTCGTGTTGGCCGGAATCTGGATGCCAAGCGTCGTGGCGGGCGCGGCCTCGAAGCCGTTGTTGCCCACCGACAGCGCATAGACCACGGTGCCATTCGCGGGCGAAGGATCATGCCCCGCATCCGAAACGTTCAGCACCCAGTCCACGTTCTGGGCCTGCGCCTGCCCCGCCCCGGCCAGAGGCGGCAGCGCCAGCCACAGCATCGCCAGCGCCAGCAACCTAAGGACAACCACAACGCGCATGGCTTTGCGCAGCGTGAACTTGACGGCAGAAGCCGGGGACGGTCGCATCATGGCTGGGTCCTGTGCATGGGGTCGAAGCCCGCCACGAAGGCAGGAACGACGGACTCGTGTAGGGGAAGATGCTTCGGCTCGACCAAGCGGAATGCCCCGGCGCTTGCCGGGGCTTTCAGGGCCAACACCCTGCTGTCACGGATTTCAAAAATGCACCGACGCCCCCCGAAAGGGCCCGGGCGTTGAAAACACGCCGCCTCAAACATCAATTTTGTCTCAATAACTTCTGGCCGTGCCCTAGTCGTGCAACTGTCGCCGATCAAGCCGTGCGTAACGCCGGGTCGCGAGGGATGACATAAAGTTGCCTTAATGTCTCACCGGCGATCATCGCAGATGCCATCCCCTGCGCGGGAACATCGCCGCCGACCCCGGGTTATGCCCCTGACCCCCCGGACAGGAGCTTCAGCATGGCCAGCAAACCCACCGACACCCCCCTCCCGTCCGCAAGGCAGCGGCGGGGAAACCCAGCAGCGCGGCGGCCCGGCGATCACCACGAACCACGGCACCCCGGTTTCCGATAACCAGAATTCCCTGAAGGCAGGCTCCCGCGGCCCCACCCTTCTGGAAGACTTCGTCCTGCGCGAAAAGATCTTCCACTTCGACCATGAACGGATCCCCGAACGCATCGTCCACGCCCGCGGCACCGGCGCGCATGGCTATTTCGAATGCACCGACCCGATCCCGGATCTGACGCGCGCCTCGCTGTTCCAGAAGAAGGGCGCCCAGATCCCCGCCTTCGTGCGCTTCTCGACGGTGGCGGGGTCGAAGGGCTCCAAGGACACGCCCCGCGATGTGCGCGGCTTCGCCGTCAAGCTTTACACCGACGAAGGCAACTGGGATCTCGTGGGCAACAACATCCCGGTGTTCTTCATCCAGGACGCGATGAAATTCCCCGATCTGGTCCATGCCGTGAAACCCGAAGCCGACCGGGGCTTCCCGCAGGCCGCCACCGCGCATGACACCTTCTGGGACTTCATCGGCCTGATGCCCGAAAGCATGCACATGATCATGTGGGCCATGTCCGACCGCGCAATTCCGCGCAGCTTTCGGATGATGGAGGGCTTCGGCGTCCACACCTTCCGTCTGGTCAATGCCGAAGGCAAATCGACGATGGTCAAGTTCCACTGGAAGCCGAAGCTGGGCGTCCAGTCGACCCTCTGGGACGAGGCGGTGAAGATCTCCGGCGCCGATCCCGACTACCAGCGCCGCGACCTCTATGAAGCGATCATGGCGGGCGATTTCCCCGAATGGCATCTGGGCATCCAGACCTTCGACGAAGATTTTGCCGCCCGCCAGCCCTATGACGTGCTGGATGCGACCAAGATCATCCCCGAAGAAGACATCCCCGTCCGTATCATCGGCCGCCTGGTGCTGGACCGCACCCCCGACAACTTCTTCGCCGAAACCGAACAGGTGGCCTTCCTGCCGCAGAATGTCGTGCCGGGCATCGATTTCTCGGCCGACCCGCTCTTGCAGGGCCGGATGAAGACCTCGCCCGCCGCGTCGCCGATGGCCTGGGGATTCCCCTCCCCGAGGCGACCCCGCCCGCGAAAGCACCCGTGGACATGCCGCCCTCGGACGCGCTCTCGATCCTGAAGCACAAGGCCCCCGTGACCGGCCGCTGCCTTGGCCTTCTGGTCACCGACGGCGCCGACGCGGCGACCCTCGCCGCGCTGCGGGACGAAGCCGAAAAGGCCGGTGCTTCGGTGAAGATCATCGCCCCCAGGGTCGGCGGCGCGACCTTGTCGGACGGTCGGCACCTGCCCGCCGATGAAAAGCTCGACGGCGCGCCATCGGTGCTCTTCGACGCGGTGGCGCTGGTGCTGTCGGACGACGCCGCACACCAGCTGACCCGCGAAAAGGCGGCGCTGGATTTCGTCTCGGATGCCTTCGCGCATTGCAAGGCCATCGGCCACACGACCGCCGCCCAGCCGCTTCTGGACAAGGCCGGCGTGCAGTCCGACGGCTTCATCCTCGACCTCTCGCAGGGCGCAAGGCCCCTGATCGACAAACTCTCCTCCCGGGACTGGAGCCGCGAGCCCAAGGTGAAGATTCCCCTCTGATCCCCTGTGGCAAGACGGCGGCGCGGGCGCCGGTCCCCGCGCCGCCGCCTCTGCCCTTCTTCTTTGCCCAAATACTCAAAGATCCTTTCCCCGCCACCGGCCCGCCCGCCGGGGCACCAGACACCGGGAACAACCGCGACGCCCGGGCGTTTTATCCCCGAAGATGCCGCCTGCACGTCAATCGGGCGCAGCGGCAGGAAGGACAGGGTGGTTTTCCCGATTTCCCGCCCTGGCCAACGAAACGGCAGCCGAGCTTCCGTCCCGCTTGCGGACGGCATCTTCACCCCGCGCCGCCCGGCGTGGACATCGTCATCTTCGGAAGGAGACATCCACAATGGACCACAGTGGCCATACACCGCTGACACGCGAGGAACTGACAGAGGACGTTCTGACCGGCGCGCCCATCTACGGGACCGGCGATGAAAAGATCGGCACGATTTCCCATGCCCACGGCAACGGGGCGATCACGGATGTTGTCGTCGATGTCGGCGGCTTCCTGGGGATCGGCGCCAAGCCCGTGCTGCTGAGCGTCGATCAGCTGAACCTGATGCGCGACGAAAACGGCAACGTCCACGGCGTCACCTCCTGGACGAAAGAGCAGATGAAGGAACTACCCGAACATCGTCACTAACATGGCCCTTTTCTGCGAAACCGGCACCGCCGACCCTCCGGGCCGGCGGTTTTTCACGCGATGGGCTTGCCCCCGGTCACACCGATCGTCTCGCCGGTCATGTAAAGCGATTCCCCCGTGGCGGCGGCGCGGCCGATGCCGGAATCGCCCCCGGGGATCAGCGCCCGCCGCAGTCCGGGTCCAAGACCCGGGAACCGGAGGAAAGGTTCCCGTCAAAACTCTGAAATGGCTATCGCCGCCGATCGGGGACGGGATAGCCTGAGATTTGAAATCAACCGGAGGAACACCGATGACCACCCCGACCGCCCAATCCATCGTCCACATCAAGGACGACCGTTTCACCGTCACGGAATGGCGCTTTTCCGCAGGCGCAGAGACGGGTTGGCACATCCACGGCCATGATTATGTGATCGTGCCGCTGACGGATGGCACATTGGGGCTGGAAGAGCCCGGCGGCGTCATGAAACAGGCTGCCCTGACCCAAGGCCTGCCCTATTCCCGCCGCGTCGGCGTGAACCATAACGTCACTAACCTTGGCGAAAAGCCGCTTTCCTTCCTGGAAATCGAGGCGACCCACAGCCCCGAAACCGACCGCCGCCGCGAAATTCTGCACCGCTTCACCGCCGCCTGGAACGCGCGGGATCTGGATCGGCTGATGGAGTGTATGGCCCAAGACTGCACCTTCCGCTCCAGCGGTCGCGGCGCCCTGCCCCAGACCGGTCACGCCGCCGTCCGCAGCGCCTTTGCCGCGATCCTCGCCCGCTTCCCTGAAGCCCGCTGGGAAGAGGATCGGCACCATGTCGCTGGCGCCACCGGACTATCGGAATGGCGCTTCATCGGCAGGTCGACGAAGGGGCGGGCAGTTGACATGCAAGGCTGCGACGTGATCCGCTTCGAAGGCGACCTGATCGCGGCGCTGGACAGCTACGCCAAGCCGAATGTCGCCTGACGGGCAGGAAAGTTACCTGGCGGCAGGAACAAAAACCCCACCTTCGGAGTTTGCGTCCCGGGTTCATCAAAAAATAGGGGACTTCGTCATGCCGGTAAAAACGGTCATCATTCCTGCCGGGGGTCTTGGAACTCGCCTGCTTCCCGCCACCAAATGCACCCCGAAGGAAATGCTGCCCGTCTATGACCGGCCGGTGATCCAGTTTGCGCTTGATGAAGCCGTGGCGGCGGGCGCGACGCGCATTCTGCTGGTGGTCGGGCCGGGCAAGACCGCCCTGCGGGACTATCTTCAGCCCGACGAAGATCTGGCCCGCCATCTGCAAGACAAGGGCAAGCATGCGCTGCACGAGGCGCTTGAAAGCACCGGCGTCGGGCCAGAGGTCGAGGTCGAGATCGTGGTGCAGGACAGCCCGCGCGGACTTGGCGATGCGGTCCTGTGCTGCGCGCCCCATCTGGAGCGCACGCCCTTCGGCGTCATCCTGCCCGATGACCTGATCTTCGGCGATCCTTGCCTCTTGCAGATGGCCCGGGCCTATACGGGCGGCCATATGGTTGCGGCGCAAACGGTCGCCCCGCAGCAGGTGTCGCAATACGGGATCTTTCGGATCACCGGCAGCGCCATCCGCGGCCCGATCCGGGCGAGCGGGATGGTGGAAAAGCCCTCTGTCGCCGAGGCGCCGTCGCGCATTGCCGCCGTCGGGCGTTATATCCTTGATCCGGTGGTGCTGACGCGGCTGTCGATGACCCTTCCCGGCGCCGGCGGCGAGGTTCAGTTGACCGATGCGATCGCCGAAGACGTGGACACCAAGGGCCTGACCGCCTTCCTGTTCGATGGCGAACGCTTCGATTGCGGTTGCCACGACGGGCTTTTGTCGGCCTCGATCGTCCGGGAACGTCAGCTGCGGCGTGGAAACGCCATGGCTGCGGTTGGATAACGGGTTATCCTTTTGTTTTAACGAGTGAAAAATGCCGGGGCCAGCGATGGCCCCGGCATTATTTCTTCCCGGATCGGGCGCCGACCTTCCCCGCGGGGAAGCTCGCGCCCTACCCTTCCAACTGGTCCAGAAGCAGACGCACGGCCTGTTCCAGCCGCCGCCGATCCAGCGTGGAAAAGTCGCGGTCGATCAGGATTTCCAGCTTGCCCGCCGCCGCCACGCATTTGGCCCGCCGCCCGGCGCGGTCGAACTGGAAGCTGGTCTTGGCGCGCGGCTGACGTGGCGCCGCCGGTGCGCGCGGGGCGGGCGCCCCCTGCCCTTCCGCCGCCTCTTCGCCATTAGCGAAGCGCCGCAGCACCGCCAGTTCATCCTGGACCGAGCGGCCATCCCAGCCTTGCAGGTCGGACCGGATCAGCCCCGTCACTTCCGGTTCCTGTTCCAGCCGCGCCGCCAGCGCCGTGCCAAGCGCGCGTGGGATCTCTGGCGCGTGGATCAGGTCTTTGCCCAAGACCTTCAGCACCCGGATGAAGGCGCGGATGTAGCTGCGCTTCTGGTAGCCCGCCGATTTGAACAGCACCGCCACGGCCTTGTCGGGATCGTTTTCCTCGGTCTCGGGGTCAAGCGCGTAGTCAAGCGCAAGCTGCGCCATTTCCGCGAAAGAGATGTCCTTCCGCACGAGGTTCTCATCGACCATGCGGCGGTAAAGACCTTCGAGCCCCTCGCCCTGCGGCATCACCGCGGCGGGAATGGCGGCATAGCGATCCGCGTCGCCGGTTTCCTCAAGTAGCGCCCGGAAAGCCGACAGGCGGCGGTAGCCCTGGATCAGTTCGTATTGCCCGTCGGCGCGTTCCTCGACCCGGATCGGGTTCGACAGGCCGACCTCGGCAATCGAGGTCTTGAGTTCGGCCAGATCGGGGTCGTCGCCCTTGCGGCGGTCACGGACCAGCTTGAACATCTCGATCCGGTCAAGCGCAATCAGATCAACGACCAGGCCCAGCTTTTTCAGCCGGACATGGGCATGGGCCAGCGCGTCGTTTTCGGCGCGGATCCGGGCTTCGATTTCCAGCCGGTCACGGCTGGTGGAAACGGTTTCGGCGATGGCCGCCGCCATCGGGCCACGGCGCAGGGGGCGTTCCTCTTCCTTCCCTGCGGGGAAGGTCTGGGGCGCGATCGGCGCAGGACCGTCACTTTCCACGGGCATTTCGATATCGAACATGCGGCGCTTCTTGGTCATCACTCAGCCCTCATATCTTGTCCCAGGAGGCAACGACGCTCGCCTTGAACTCCTCATAGGCGCGATCAAAGCTTGCCCGGGCGCGCCGCCAGGTTTCGCGGGTCATCTCGCGGTAGTCGATTTCATAGACCGAAGACAGGAAGCGGCCGGACTGTTCGACCGCACGCGTCATCTCGATCGGGTGTTCGGTGACATGTGGACCGAAAACCTTGCGGAAGGCTTCATACATGGCGCGGTGCAACTCGTTGCCGGGTTCATAGCGCGTCATCAGGAAGCGGATGTCGGCAAAGGCCTTCGGCAGGGCGATCTTCCCGGCGGGGAAGGTGGTGTCGAAGCCGCGCGACAGATCCTCCAGCGCCTCGGCAAGCTGGCCGATGAAGCTGGTGGTCGAGTCGTATTCCCAGTAGCCGGGGCCGGAGGGGATATAAAGCATGTCGGCCGCGAAGACCGCGTTCATCGACTGATACCCGATGGCGGGAGGGCAGTCGAAGATGATCAGGTCGTAGTCGTCATCCGCCAGCCCGTCGAGGTAGCGCGACACAGCGGCGAAGAAGGACCATTCGGGGTTCAGATGCCGGTACTGGGCCGAGGCGAATTCGACGAAGGCCGCGTTGGCGCACGACGGGATGATGTCGATGGTCGACCAGTTGGTGCGCTTGATGAAGTCGCCGTGGCGCAACCCGTCCAGACCCATGTCGCGGATCGAGGACGGGATCCGCCGCTGGGGCAGGGCGGTCCCCGATTCGGCCCCGGTCGAGGCTGCGTTCATCCGGTCGGTTTCGCGGATCAGGTCGCGGGCCATGATGCCCCAGACGGTGTATTCTTCGGCCACGTCATTCAGCCCCATCGAGTGGCTGAGGGTCGCCTGCGGGTCGAAGTCCACGACCAGCACCCGGTAGCCGTCCAGCGCCGCGGCATGGGCCAGATGCAGCGCGACGGTCGACTTGCCGGCCCCCCCCTTGAAGTTCGCGACCGCCACCCGAAAGGCGCGCCTGCCCGCCGGCCGGGTCGGCATCAGCGACTTGCGGTTGACCTTCATGCGACGGCGCAGCTCGTTGATCTCTTCAAGCGAGAACCAGCGCTGGCGACCATCGGGTTCGACTTCCCCGCCGGGAAGGTCGGGTTCGGTCATCAACCGGCCACGGAAGGTGGACTGGTTGATGCCCAGGATCAGCTCGGACACCTCCCATGACGAAAAACGGCGGAGCGTCTTGCTGTTTTCGGGGCTGAAGGTCTGCTGGCGGATCCAGCTTTGCATCTTCAGAGACTGCGCCTGGAGCTTCGCCAGGTCTTCATGGGTGTACATCTGCCTGCCAAACGTTAATTCCTGCCTTTCCGCCAAATACGCTGAATTCATCGCAATTGCAAAACTGAAGTTGCTCTGGCACGATCTTCCCTGCGGGGAAGGTCCGAAAGCCCACAAGGCTGGAGAAATCCTGGGGGAATCGTCGACCCGGGCGCCGAATCGGGGCTTGGCGGATCGCTTGGAAAACAGGCTCTGTTCCGGCCCGAAATGGGGGACATCCCTGGATCGGCCGCGAAAGATTGGGGGACATTTCCCGCCCAATAGGGGACAACCAGCCCGTCCCCCTTCACCAGAGTCACCTGTTTTCTTTTGATGTCGGTTCGGGTCGATCCGGGGCCGGGCCGCTCGGCGCTTGACAGAATCGTGAAACCGGACGCAAATCGGGAAAGACAGGCGAAGAACGTTGTGATAGCGATTTCTTCGTAATCTCCGGGCACCAAGATCCGGGACCATTGAGACGAAGCAGAGCCCCGGCAGCGGGGCGGGACAGGAGACCCCGATGCAGCTTGTCCGGGCCGTGGGACGCGAGGCGGCCGCGCGGAAATATGACATCCTTTCGGCGCTGATGGTTCATGCGCTGGCAGAGGACAAGCATGTGCAGCGGCTGGTCCTGCGGATGATGACGCTGGTCACGACGCGCTACAACTGGCAGCAGGATGAACTGTCGATCGGCCAGGAAGAGATCGCGCGGCTCTGGTCGGTGGATGAACGGACCGTGAAGCGCGAGATGGCGAAGCTGCGCGCCCTTGGCTGGTTCGTGGTCAAGCGGCAGGGCGCGCGGGGGCGGGTCAGCGTCTATGGCATCGACCTTGCCCGGGTGATGGAGGACACGCGCCCGGCCTGGCCGCGGATCGGCGCGGATTTCGTGGCGCGGGTCAGCCCCGCCTCGGCGGCCGAGGCTGTGGCGTCGAATGTGGTGCCTCTCAGGCCCGCGGTGCCGGCGCCCGAACCGGCAGGCAGCCTTTGGGGCGCGGTGCAGCAGCGGCTGCATCAGGAGGATCCGGCGACCTATGCCGCCTGGTTCCGGGCGCTGACCGAAGCCGGGGCAGGGGAGGGGTGCCTGACGCTTGCGGCGCCGACGCGGTTTCATGCCAGCTATGTCGAGACGCATCTGAAGCACCGGCTTGTGGCGGCGCTGCGCGAAACGGAACCGTCCTTCAGGGATGTCCGCGTGATTGCCTGACGAAACAGGGTTGATCCCCGCGCGTCGGAAACCGGAAGGCTACAGCCCGAAATTGGCGCGGAAGCGGGCGATTTCGCGCGGGGCAGGGGGGTGGCCGGTGTAGATCTCGACATAGGCCGGGATGCGGGACAGCCGGGTTTCGATGGTTTCCACGACCTGCATCGAGATATAGCCGATCTGGGTCAGATAGACGGTGCGGGCGCGGACATCGGCATCGTCAGGCCCATGCCCCCAACGTTCAAGCATCGCGGAAAGCGCCGCCAGACGCCGGGAATCGGCGTCCGTCACCTGCGCGAGGATCGCCGGGTCTTTCAGACCCCAGCCGCGAACGGCGAATTCCAGCCGGGAATCGAAAGTCTCGGCCTTCAGGAAGCAGCCGATGACGTTCAGCATAGCCTCGGTTTCGGTTTCGGCAAAGGCGGTCGTGGCGGTGATCAACGGCGCGGTGGTCCGTTCGGCCCAGATCTGCGCAAGCGATACCAGAAGTTCGTCGCGATCCTTGAAGAACCAGTAAAAGCTGGTGCGTGACAGCTTCAGTTGTTCGGCCAGGGGCAGGATCTTCACCGCATCGACGCCTTCGCGGATCAGCGCCTGATAGGCGACCTCGATCCAGCCTTCGCGCGATCCGCGCCATCCAGTTGCGGTTTCGGGGATGTTTTTCATGCCTTGACCCTAGGGGGCAGGGCGGCTGGCTGCAAGAATATTCACAGATGAACGTCTACTTGACACAGGTGACTATTTTGCCTCACACTCCATCCGTCACCCCATCCATCAGAGGATTCCCATGTCGTCGCGCGATCCGCTTTTGCAGCCCTTCCAGCTGAAACACCTGACGCTTCGCAACCGGATCATGACCACCAGCCATGAACCGGCCTACCCGGAAGACGGGATGCCGAAGGACCGCTACCGGCTTTACCATCTGGAACGGGCGAAGGCCGGGGTCGCCTTGGCGATGACGGCGGGATCGGCTGCGGTGTCGAAGGACAGCCCGCCGGTCTTCAACAACGTGCTGGCCTACCGCGACGAGGTCGTGGGCTGGATGAAGCGTCTGGCCGATGACCTGCACGAGGCGGGGACGGCGGTGATGATCCAGCTTACCCATCTGGGTCGGCGCACGCGCTGGGACAAGGGCGATTGGCTGCCGGTCGTATCGTCAAGTTCGATCCGCGAACCGAGCCACCGCGCCTTCCCGAAGGTGATCGAGGACTGGGACATCGCCCGCATCATCGAGGATTACGCCGACGCCGCCGAACGGATGAAGGACGCCGGTCTGGACGGGGTCGAGTTCGAATGTTTCGGGCACCTGATGGACCAGTTCGTCAGCCCGCTGACCAACACGCTAGCCCATCCCTATGGCGGCAGCTTCGACAACCGCCTGCGCTTTGCGATGGACGTGCTGGAGGCCTGCCGCAAGCGCGTGGGCGAGAAGTTCCTTCTGGGCGTGCGCTACACCGCCGATGAAGTGGAAAAGGGCGGCATTTCCGAAGATGACGGCATCGCCATGGGCCATCGGTTCAAGGAATCGGGGCTGGTCGATTTCGTCAACATCGTGCGGGGCCGCATCCATACCGATCCGGCGATGACTGACATGATCCCGGTGCAGGGCATGCGCAGCGCGCCGCATCTGGATTTCGCGGGCCGGGTCAGGGCCGAGGTGGGCCTGCCGACCTTCCACGCCGCCCGGATCGCCGATGTGGCGACGGCGCGTCATGCCGTGGCGACCAACCAGCTTGACATGGTGGGGATGACGCGGGCGCATATGGCCGATCCGCATATCGTCCAGAAGATCGTCGAAGGCCGCGAGGACGAGATCCGTCCCTGCGTGGGCGCGACCTATTGCCTTGACCGGATCTATCAGGGCGGCATGGCGCTTTGCATCCACAACCCCGCGACGGGGCGCGAAGCCGAAGGCATTCCGCATAAGGTGAGCCCGGCGGCGGAAAAGAAGAAGATCGTCGTGGTCGGTGCCGGACCTGCGGGCCTGGAAGCCGCGCGGGTCGCGGGCGAACGCGGCCATGAGGTCATCGTGTTCGAGGCCGCCGACCAGCCCGGCGGGCAGGTGCGCCTGACCTCGCTTTCGAAGCGGCGGTCCGAGATGATCGGGATCATCGACTGGCGGATGGCGCAATGCGCGGCGCATGGGGTCGAATTCCGCTTCAATACCTTTGCCGAAGCCGCGGATGTGCTGGCCGAAAAGCCCGATGTGGTGATCATCGCGACCGGCGGCCTGCCGCAGAAGGACGTGCTGGAAACCGGCAACGACCTGACGGTCACCGCATGGGACATCCTGTCGGGCGATGTGAAGCCGGGCGCGAATGTGCTGCTGTTCGACGACGCGGGCGACCATACCGCGCTGCAGGCGGCGCAGTTCCTGGCCGAAGCGGGATCGACGGTCGAGGTGATGACGCCAGACCGCAGCTTCGCCCCCGAGGTCATGGCGATGAACCTGGTGCCCTACATGCGCGCGTTGCAGGACAAGCCGGTGACCTTCACCGTGACCTACCGGCTGCTTGCGGCCGAACGCGACGGCAATCAGCTGAAGGCGGTGGTGGGGTCGGACTACATGACCGACCTGCGGCAGACCCGGCACTTTGACCAGATCATCGTCAACCACGGCACCCAGCCGCTGGTCGATATCTACTTCGATCTGAAGCCGCAGTCGGAAAACCTTGGTGCGGTAGACTACGAGGCCCTGATCGCGGGCCGTCCGCAAACGATGGAGGGCGGGCCGAAGGGCTTCCGTCTTTACCGGATCGGGGATGCGGTTTCGGCGCGCAACACCCACGCGGCGATCTATGACGCGCTGCGGCTGGTGAAGGAAATCTGAAAACGCAGGCCCCCCACCCGGATCGCGGGTGGGGGGCTGTTGAGTTGGGGATGCGCGCCGCAAGCGTGGCGACAAGATCAGACCAGCAGCGGCAAGGAATTGGGCCCAACCCGTCGGATCGGCGGCATGTCGCGTGCGTCCTGCGCCAGCAGGCGCGGGTGGCCGTGGCGGGGCTTGTAATGGCAAAGCCCCGGAACGAAGGCGCGGGCCACCGGAACACCGAAAACCTTGCGCGTGAGGTCGATGATGAAGACCTTCAGCCCCAGCCGGTCAAGCGCCGCGAGGCAGGTTTCAAGCGGATCACCCGGGGGCGTCGCAGCAGCAGGCAATGCGGCCCCGCCCAAGGGTGGCATGGCGTCGGGGCCCTGGGCCAGCCACTCGGCCATGAGCGGGTCGTTCAAGGCATCGCGCCACGGGGGCAGGGCGGTTTCAACGCCCAGCATTTCGCGGACGGCGGCTAGGGCGGCCTCGGCTTGGGTCGTCCGCGCCGCAAAGCCAAGCGCAGGGGTCCGGCCCGACGGATCGTGGGACAGCGCCGCCACCACCGGGATGCCGATGTCGGTCGTGATGTCCAGAAGCGATGTCCGGCGGTCGCGGGCCAGAAGCCATTCCGCAAGGTCCGGGGGCAGGACCGAGAGCGGCAGGGTCGGGCGGCGGCGCCGACCGTGCCACCAGCGGCCGGTCGCGTCACGCTCGATCAGTTCCAGAAGTGCTGCGGCCTGCGCTGCCGGCTCGGTCGGCCCCGCTGCGCAGCCGTTGGAATCGGCGATGGCGACCGCAGTTGGGTCGCCGGGATCGCGGCGCCCGATCAGGACCGCATCCGCCGCGATGAAGTGCGTCTTGCCAGTCATCGCCTCGTGCGCGGCAATCCAGTCGGTAGGGTCGACTCCCTGCTGTGGGCGCCAGTCGTGACGGCCATAGCGAAGGTTCCAGGCGTCTCGCGCCGCAATCTGGCTGGCGGAGAATCCAAGGATCGATCCGGTTGGAACCGCCGCTGGCCCCAGATCGGTGGCGCGCAGGTGCAGGATCGGTTCATCGCCCCAGACGCAGCAACTGGCAAGTTCGACCGCTTCGCCAAGGGCGGCAAGCTGGCTTTGCCGCGCATCCGGGGCCGAGCCCATTCCGACGCGGCCCGCTTCGGGGCAGGCGGCGGCTGGGTAGGGGGCGGCGGGGTAGGGGGGACGGCGCAATTGAGCGCCCGGGACAGCGATGCTGATTTGGGCAAAAGCGGAAATCTCAACCGTCTCGATGCGGAAAAGTTCCGCAAGGGCCCGCAAAGGATCGTGAACGGTGTGTTGGGTTTCGCGTCGATCTGGATTCTCGGGTATCATTGTCCACGACTCCACAGGATGGTGGGCGACCTATGGTCAAGTCGATGCCCCTGGCAGCAATTCTGGTGGCCGATCTGACTGGCTACAGCCGACGGATGAAATCGGACGAGGCTGGAACGGTTGCGCTGATCGGGCGCGCCTTCGACCGGGCGCGCCGTTGCAGCCACCGCTTTGGCGGCGAGGTGGTCAAGACCACGGGCGACGGCTGGATCGCGCTGTTCGATGGCGTGACGGCGGGGGTTGGTTGCGCCGTCGTGCTGCAACGGATGATGGCCCGCAGCAGCGATGGCGCGAGCTTTCGCATCAGCGTGCATCTGGGCGAGGTCCGCCGCGAATGGGGCGATGTCTTCGGCCATTCGGTGAATGTCGCGGTCAGGATGCAGGCGCTGGCCGATCCGGGCGGCATCGTGGTTTCGCAAAACGTGGTGGCGGAACTGGACCGGTCGCAGCGCTACCGGTTCGAAACCATCGGTCAGCCGCTTTTGAAGAACATCGGCGATGACGTGGTTCTGTATCGCGCCCATGCCGCCGCGCGGACGGAGGGCGGTGCGGGACAGGCGGACCAATTGCACCTGCGCGTGATCGGCGATGTCCGGCTTTTGCCGGGTGCGGGTCGCCAGATCCGGCTGCAATCGGCGCATGCTTCCGCTCTCCTTGGTGCGTTGGCGCTGGAACCCGAAGCGGGGATCGCGGTGGATCGTCTGGCGGTCATGTTCTGGCCCGACAAGCCGCTGGTCCGCGCCCGGGCGAATCTTGCGCGCGTCCGCCGCATGATAAACGCGAAACTGGACCCCGGGGGGCAGAATGCCGAAGCGGTGATCGCCAAGGGGGCGGTCCTGTCGCTTGGCTCGGCCGTCGAGACAGACCTTCAGGCCCTGCGCCGGGGTCTGGACGAAGGCGCGGTGGCGCCGGTGTTGCGGCAACACGCAGACCTGCCGGGCGAGCTTCTGTCCGGTCTGGGGCCTGTGAGCCCGGTCTTTGGGGCCTGGCTTGCGGTGCAGCGCGGGGTCTGGCGCGACCGGATCATCGCCGGGCTGGAACACTGTCTTGACCGGCACGCGCCGGAACAGCCGGTTCTGGGCGCGGCGGCAGAGGCGCTTTTGCGGCTGGAACCGGGGCATGAACCGGCGTCGATGGCCCTGATGCGGCATTACGCGGCGCGGGGCCGCAAGGCGGCTGCGCTGGCGGAATTCGCCCGGCTGACCCGGCACTTGCAAACCACCTTCGACGCCAGCCCCAGCGAGGCCGCTGCCGCCCTTGCTGCGTCCTTGCGCGGAAGTGGCACCGCCCCGGCCGCCCCCGCCGCGGCGCCAAACCCGACGCGGATCCCGCAGATCGCCATGGGCGCTTTCGACGGCGAAGACGATCCGGGGCGGGTGCTGGCCGCGCAATTCCGCGCCGAGCTGATCGCCAATCTGGCGCGCTTTCGCAACTGGTCGGTCCTTGACATGGCCGATGGCTCTGCCGGCGGGGCGGATTATGCGATGACGGGGCGCTATGGCCCGACGGCGGCAGGCAGCAGCCTGTCGCTGCGGCTGTCCGACCCGCGCAGCCACCGCATCGCCTGGGGGGGAAGCTTCACCCTTTCGCCCTCGACCTGGCGCAGCCAGCAGCATCATGTGATCGGCCAGATCGCCTCGGCGCTGGAGATCTACATTTCCGCCGACCGCCTGTCGCGGCTGGTTCCCGGCGTCCCCACCGAACCCAACGACTATGACGACTGGCTGCGCGGCGAAGCCCTGCTGTTGCAGTGGAGCCCCGAGGCCGAGGCCGAGGCGGAAGCGATCCTGAAGCGGTTGGTCGGCCGGTCGCCCACCCATGCGCCCGCCCATGCAAGCCTGGCCAGCATCTGCAACGTGCGCCACATCCTGCGGCCGGGCCACGCGCGGACCCCCGAAGATGACATGGCCGGCCATTTCCATGCCAGCCGCGCCGTCGCCATCGATCCGATGGACGCCCGCAACCAGCTGGCCCTGGCCTGGAGCGCGGCGCTGGCCCGCCGTTTTGACCAAGCGGCGGTGCATCTGGATCTTGCGGCATCGCTCAACCCGTGCAGCCCTTCGACCATGATTTCGGTGGCGATGGGCCATGCCTTCCTGGGCGATCACCCGCGGGCCAGATCCACGCTGGAGGAGGCGCTGGCGCTGGCCCCGATGCTGCACCCGCACCAATGGTGCTACGTCGCGGCCGTGCGCTTTCTGGGCGGCGATCCGGTGGGGGCCGAGGCGGCGGCGCTGCGGTCGGGCGACCAGATCGTCGACAACCAGGGCTGGCTCGCGGTGGCGCTGGCCCGTCAGGGCCGCCGGGCCGAGGCGCAGGCGGCTTTCGGAAAGCTGGTCGGCGCGGTGACGCCGATCTGGTCCGGCGCGGGGCCCTGCGATGCGCAGGCGGTGCATGACTGGTTCGTCCACGCCTATCCGATCCGCTTGCCCGCCGATCAGGGCGCGGTCGCCTCGGCGCTGCTGGAGGCGCGGGCGCCCGCCATTTCCTACCCCGCCATCCGGCATCGGCTTGCGCGTTGAAGTGGAGAATCTGCGCCGATCATGATATGAAGGTGCAGATAGCATTCACATTTACGTCGAACTTGATTTCGGGGACTTCCGCGAATGACAAGGGCATCCGACGCTTGTTTGCACGGGGGCGGCCACAAGCTGATCACCGACGAAGTGGTGACGACGGCGGCAAGGCTGAAGCCGGTTACGGCGACGCTGTTCAGCCCCCAATCCGAAGTGGTGGGCCAGGCCGTCATGCACCCGGGCGAGGGAAAAACGCTGCGAGTCGTCCCGGCCCTGGACCAGATGCGCATGGGCCTGCGGCGGGACGCAGATGCACCGCCCGTCCGGTTCAGCGGCTACTACCGCATCGCACCGGACGAGGCCGATGATCGCAAGGACGCCTTTGCCGCGCTTGGTGATGCCTTCCGCAAGGGGCCAGCGGCGCCGGAACGCCCCCTGGGCCAGATGCCTTCGGCCTATGTCTATTTCGGCCAGTTCCTTGCGCATGAGCTGAGCCGGCTGCACGAGATGGGCGATGACAGCTTCCAGAACCTGAAATCCTCGCGGCTGGATCTGGAAACGGTTCTCTGGCCCGATCAGGATGGCCCGCCGGATGTGCAGCAGGATCTGGCGGGCGTCGCACCGCTTTTGCGCGACGGCATCGCCCTGGGTCGCAGTTCCGAACCGGCGCAGGATCGCTACGCCGATGTCCCGCGCGCCGCGAACGGGTTGCCACGGATGCCCGACCCCCGCAGCGATGCCAATCTGGCGCTGGCGCAGATGCATGTCGCCATCGTCCGGCATTATGTGAACCTGGTGGACCGGCATGGCCGCGAGGCCCGCCAGCGGCTGCTGGCGGAAGTCCATGAAATCACCCTTCACGACTTCCTGCCGCGCATCGTTCCGGCGTCGGTCCATGCCGATGTGCTGGCGAACGGGCGGCAGATCGTCATGCCGGGGAAGGGCGATCCGGGCGCCTTCCAGATCCCCATCGAATTTGCCGCCGCCGCCTTTCGCTTTGGCCATTCGCTGGTGCGTCAGACCTACCACTGGACCCGCTTCAACCCAGCCGCCGAAAGCCTGCAGGCCATGATGCAGCAGACCAACTACCTTGGCGGCGGTCTGGAAAACCGGCTGAGCGATGGGAATCGCTGCCTTGATACGACGTGGGAGGCGGATTGGTCCGACATGATCGGGCCCGGCGCGCGGAACTGCGCGCCGCTGATCTCGGCCTCGATCGGCAGGCAGCTGGGGGAACTGCCGGCCGTCTATGTCGATGGCGCGCATCGCCCGGTCAATCTGGCGCAGCTGAACCTTGACCGTGGGCGGCAGCTGCGGCTTGCCTCGGCGCAGCGGGTCCGCGACAGCTTCCCGGGCCTGTTCCCGGATTTCCTGACCGAGGCGCAGATGCTGGACGGGTTGCCCGATCCGATGTCCACCGCGCTTGCCGGGGGGCCATCGGGCGACCGGCTGGCGGACCGCACGCCGCTTTGGTTCTACGTCCTGCGCGAAGCCGCCGTTCTGGAGGGGGGCGTTCGGCTTGGCCCCCTGGGCGGGCGATTGGTGATGGAGACGCTGCACGCCGCGATCTGCGCCGCCCTGGCCGGCCCGCCGCAGCCGGCACCGGCCACGCCCTTCACCCTGCACGACCTTCTGTCGGACCTGCATCCCGTCACCTCACCCTGATCGGAGACTGCCATGACCTCGATCGTCATCTATGGCGCCCAGCCGTCCAATCCCACCGGCCCCAACGCGCAGGCGGACCGCATCACCGGAATGGTCGAGGCGGGCGTTCAGCTGAAGCAGGCCTACAAGGATGCCGACACCAACGGCGACGGTTTCCTGACCGACAAGGAGGTCGAGAGCGCCGTTTGCAGCGTGCTTGATTTCTTTGCCGTCGCGGGCAGCGGGTTCGAACCGGTGCTGGAACAGAAGGTGGGGGCCGCGACCAACTTTTACACCATCGCGCCCAGGGCCAATCCCGCCACTTCGAAATTCGTGATCACGAACAAGACCGTGCCGGGCGACACCCGCAACCTGGATATGAACGGCAAGGCCGACAAGTTCGAGATGCCGGGGAACAGCTACCGCATGACGACGGTCGCGCCTTTGACCGCGCCCAATGCCAATTCCTGGCAGTATCTTTACGATACGGTCTATGGCGACCTGAAGCAGATCAACGCCGCGGGCGACGACCCGATGAAGACGGTGAATTACCTGGTCGCCACCTTCGCCTTCACCCGCTGCCGCTAGACGACCCCGGAACAAAGCCGAAGTGCCTCGGTTGCCCTTGTCAGCAAGCAGGGGCGACTGGCCGATGACATGACCCGCCTCGACTGCGTTATCCTCGACGAACTGGGCTGTCTGCCCTTCGCGCAATCCGGCGGACAGCTGCTCTTCCACCTCATCAGCCATCTACGAACGCACTTCGATCATCGTCACGACCAACCTCGCCTTCGGCGAATGGCCCACCGTCCTCGGAGACGCCAAGATGACCACGGCGCTGAGAAAACTCCTCCGCGACAATGGATTGACGCTTGTGCTTGTGTCGATGCTCCTCTTGTCCGTGTGCGGCCTGATCCTCGCAGGGCCCGCAGTCGGTGCTGCATTATCTGGCGGCCTCTGAACTCTGGTTCGTATCCTTCCAGAAGTGGCAGTCCGAGTTTCTGTCGACGGCGCTTTTGGTCGTTCTGTCGATCTTCCTGCGCCAGCGCGGATCGCCCGAGCCCAAACCCGTGTTGGCGCCGAATACCGAGACCGGCACCTGAGCGGCATGTGCAAACGATCCATAAGGCATCCTTCGCACCTACCGCCCTCTGGTTGACCGGAAGCCACCGAGCGCGGGGTTCTGCGACGTGTCCAGCGTGAATTCCGCAGTGCTGGCGCAAAGCAGATCTGCGGCGCGGGTCAGTTCTTCGGTCGCGGCCGCGGTTTCCTGGAACATCGCCGCATTGCGCTGCGTCACCTGATCCAGCCGTGAAACAGACTGGCTGATCTCGGTCAGGTTATGGGACTGGTCCCGCGAAAACTCTGCGATTCCGGCCATCTGATGATCGATGTCATGGATCGCCTTCTGGATGCCTTCGATGGAAACGCCCGCGCGGTTCACCAGCGAAACCCCGCTCTTGACCTGTTCCGCCGACAACCCGATCAGGCCCGAGATCTCCCGCGCCGCCTCGGACGAGCGATGGGCAAGCGCGCGGACCTCTGTGGCGACGACGGCGAAACCACGCCCCAGATCACCGGCCCGCGCGGCTTCGACCCCGGCGTTCAGGGCCAGCAGGTTGGTCTGGAAGGCGATTTCGTCGATCACCTTGATGATGCGCGAAATCTTGGTCGAGCTTTCGGCGATCTGCGTCATGGCCTGCACCGCTTCGGACACGACCGCGGCGGACCGGTCGGCGTCATTGCGGGCCGCGGCGGCGAATTCGCTTGCCTCGGATGTCCGCCGCGCCGTCAGGACGGTGGCTTCCGTCATGGCCTGCAAGGCGGCGGAGGTCTGTTCCAACGTTGCAGCCTGCTGTTCGGTCCGGGACGAAAGATCGTTGGCCGAACGGCTGATGCCCGCGGTTTCGTTGCGAATGAGGACCGCGTTGCTGGCCACATCGCCCAGGACCTGCGCCAGCCGTTCCACGGCATTGTTCAGGTCATGACGAACCTGGTTCAGTTCATCTTCCAGCGTGGCATCGATACGCACGGTCAGGTCGCCCTGCGACAGACGGTCGAGCGCCGCGCCGATTTCCCGGATCCCCTGTTTGCGTGCCGTGACATCGGTTGCGAACTTGACGATCTTCCAGAGCCGGCCGTCCTGGTCGAAGACCGGATTGTAGCTGGCCTGTATCCAGACTTCGCGCCCGGATTTCGCCAGCCTGCAGAATTCGGCGGACTGGATCTTGCCGCCGCGCAATTCGTTCCAGAAACGGTCATATTCGGTCGCGCTGCTATCTTCCGTTCGAAGAAACAGCTGGTGATGGCGCCCGACGATTTCGGACAGCTGATAGCCCATGGCCTTTAGGAAATTTTCGTTGGCCGAAAGGACGTTGCCATCGGGGTCGAATTCGATCATCGCAAGGGCGCGGTCCGCGGCGGCCATCTTGGCCCTTGCATCGGTCGCGGCAGCCCTTTGGGCCGTGGTATCAAGCGCGAATTTCACGATCTTGACCGTCCGGCCGCTTTCATCCTTCACCGGATTGTAGCTGGCTTGCAGCCAGACCTTTTCGCGCGCGCGGGTCAGTCGACAAAACTCTCCGGACCGGAACATGCCATTCGCCAGATCCTGCCAGAAGCGCTGGTATGCCGGCGCGGTGGCTTCTTCCTCGGGGACGAAGATCGAATGGTGCTGCCCGATGATCTGGGCCAGATCATATCCCATCGTGCGCAGGAAATTCTCATTCGCGTAAAGGATCGTCCCATCGGTGTCGAATTCGATGACCGCTTGCGATTTGGAGATCGCGTCGCGATAGCCCGTCGCCTCTCGCATGGCGATCTGGAGGGCTGTTTCATCGCGCGCGACCAGGACGCAGCGGTTCGGAGCGCCCCCGTTCAGCGACACCGGAAGGAATTCGCCCGCAAGAATGACCTGCGCCCCGGCAGCGTCAAGAATGGCATGGGCCCCTGCGACAGGGCGACCCTCCACAAGACGCTGCAGGTCTGCGGGCGTCTCGAAGGGTGTTCGCGCCGATTGGACAAGCAGGTCGCGGAATCCCCGGCCGACGACGTCATCGGGATTGAAGCCTGTCACCTTGTAGAAAGGATCGTTGGCCTGAAGAATCCTGCCCGAGAAATCGCAAAGCACCTGGATCTGGCTTTGTGCGATGGCCCCGGAGATGGCGAGGGCCTGCGTCTGACCCGGGGAGCGGAACATGTGAAGCATCGGAGTTACTCGCTTTCGCGCGTCATTCATGCGGAGGTGGGCCTACCGCGCGGATTCAGAAGAAGTCGACGTTGCCATGTGCCCCCGTCGCGGTCGTCGAAGGCGTGCGGAGCGCGTGGGTCAGGCTGAGAAGCGACAAGGATCCAAGCGCTGCCTCGAAATCGGGATCGGATGGAGTGTGCATCTGGACCGCCAGGTGGGTGAACAGATCCGACAGCGCCTCGAGTTCTTGTCGGATGAGATCGATGTGCTGCAACGCCGGAACAGGCGAATATTGCGGAACGACGCAGAGCAACGCCCCAACCTCGCTTTCGAAGGATCGGACCTGTGTCGCCATTCGCGTGGTTTCACGCGAAAGCGCCGCCAGCAGATCGACCCAGCTGGTGACCGAAACCGGGGTCATAGCGGACCCACCACGGCCTGGAGGCAGCTTCGCAATTGCGCTGTCGAAAAAGGCTTGGCGATGTAGTTGTTCATCCCCAGTTGCCGGCCGGTCGCGAGGATTTCCGGGGTGATCCGGCCCGAAACCAGAATGAAGCCGATCCTTTGCGTCATCCGGTTCTCGCGCAACGCCTTCAGCAGCTGCAGCCCGTCCATGCCCGGCATGTTGTAATCCGAAATCACCAGATGCGCGGGGTTCGCCGCGAGCGAGGCCAGCGCCGTGGTCCCGTCGGTCCGATAGTCGATCTTTTGGATGCCAAGCTCTTCCAGCGCCATGATGATGAGGCCCCGGCTGGTCGACATGTCATCGACCACCATGACCGACAGGCTGTTCTTCAGTGCCATGAACCGGCCTCCTTGGTCATCTGGACAGAACTGCCCCGGCAATAGGATGTAGGCCCGCAGGACAGGAGTTTCCCGGCAAGGTCCGGCCCCAATCGTTCGGAGTGACCGATGAAAAGCATCCCTTCCGGGTCGAGAACGCGTTCCATCCTGGACCAGAGTTGCCACTGCGTCGGCTGATCCATGTAGATCGCGACATTTCGGCAAAAGATGACGTCGAAGGGCCCGCGAAGAGGCCATTCCGAAACCAGGTTGAGCTGCCGGAAGGTCACCAATGCCTTGACGCTGTCCCGAACCTTCACGCTGTTTCCGTCGTGGGGGCTGGACGAAAACAGGATTTCGCGCAGATTGCCTGGCAGGCCATCAAGCCGTTCTTCACTGTAAATTCCGGTCTCTGCCTCTTTGAGAACGCGCCTGTTGATGTCGGTGGCCAGAATCCGGATGTCGTGGTTGGTCGCTTCGGGAAAGCCGTTCAGGATGATCGCCGCCATTGTGTAGGCTTCTTCTCCGGTAGAGCAGCCCGCCGACCAGAGCCGAACCCGTGCGCCTCGCACCGCACGCGCGCGCAATCCGGGCAAGACCTGTTCGGCCAGTATCCTGAAATGCGCGGGCTCTCGATAAAAGCGGGTGATGTTCGTCGTCAGCGCTTCGATCATGGCAGTGCGTTCGTCCCCGCCTGCATCCGAATGGACCAGGGCGAGATAGGCCGGAAAATCGTGGCAGCCTGTTGCGCGGAGCCGCCGCATCAGCCGCGAAAAGACCAACGCTTCTGCCATTTCGATAACGTCAAGCCCGGCTTCCTTCTTCACAAGGTCCGCGATTTTTTCCAGCTCGGACCGCGAAAGACGCGGTTCATCCTGCTGCGTGTTCGGCAGGGTCTGGGTCACGAGACGAGCCTTTCCTGCGTGTGCGGAAACAACATCGACAGATCCAGAAGCCGCAGCATGCCGTCGGGCGTCGCAATGAGCCCTTGGGTGAAACCGCCCTCCTGCGCCGGGCGGCTGACTTCCGGCAGCGGCTGGATCGCCGTTTCGTCAAGTTCCAGCATTTTTGACACCGCGCTCACCAAGAAGCCTGCGGTTCTGCCCACCATTTCGGCAATTATGATGACGTGACGGGGGCAGGGCGTCGTTGGCCCCAGCCCAAGACGGGCCGACACATCGATGATCGGCACCACGATCCCACGCAGGTTCAGGACGCCCATGATGAATTCGGGCGAATGCGGAAGGGTGGTCACAGGGCTCCAACCGCGGATTTCACGGACATTCCTGATGTCGACACAGAATTCCTGATCACCGACCTGAAAGGTCACGACTTCCCGGCTGGTCGGTTGGCCCTTGGTCACGTCGGACATTGGCTGGATCCTTTGGCTTGCACCGGAACACTTTCCGGGCGGTGGAATTTGACTGCCTCTTCCGCATCGATGATCAGCGCGATGCGCCCGTTCCCCAGAATCGTCGCGGCGGCGATACAGGGAACTTGGCCGTAATTGGTTTCCATCCCCTTGATGACCACCTGCTGCTGGTCGTGGATGGCATCCACTGCGAAAGCGAAATGGGATCCATTTTCGGTCTCGATGATCAGATGGACCATCTCCTCCAGGTCGATCGCGGTTTTACGCAGGCCGAAAACGCTGGCCAGATCAACGACGGGCACGAACTGGTCGCGCAGGCGGACCATGTGGCCCGTAGCCCCCAGTTGCTGCAAATCGCCGGGTGCGGGTTTCAGGGTTTGCCGGATCGCGGCAACAGGCACGACCATCGTTTCCTCGGCGATCTGGACGACCATCCCGTCAAGGACCGCCAGGGTGAGCGGCAAGCTGATGGTCATGACGGTGCCACGTCCGGGGGAGGACTGGATTGTCATCCGGCCTCCGAGCTTGCGGATGGCGCCGCCGACGACGTCAAGCCCGACACCTCGTCCTGACAGGCTGGTCACGGCTTCCGCAGTCGAAAAGCCGGGGAGGAACAGCAGATTGTCGATCTCGGCCTCTTCGAGCGCCGCATCCGGTGGTATCAGGCCGCGGGACCGCGCCTTTTCCAGCACCCTGGGCCTGTTGATGCCGGCGCCATCGTCCGCCACTTCGATGATGATGCGCCCCGCCCGATGCGCCGCCGTCAGCCGAACCACCCCCATTTCCGGCTTGGCGTCGGCTTGTCGCTGCTCTGGCCGTTCCAACCCGTGGTCGATGGCGTTCCTGATCATGTGGGTCAGAGGATCGACCAATTGTTCGATAACCGTCTTGTCGACTTCGGTCGTTTCGCCTTCGGTCACAAAGCGCACGGGCTTTCCGGCCAGATCGGAGGCGTCGCGCACAATCCGGGCCATGCGCTGGAACAGCGGTTTCACCGGTTGCGCGCGGATCGCCATGACGCTTTCCTGGATTTCGCGTGTCAGCCCTTGCAGGTCTGAAAGCGTGCCGGTCAGATCACAGACCGGCGCAAGCTGATCGCCGAGGCTGCGCGCAAGCACGGATTGATTGATGACCAACTCGCCCACCAGATTGATGAGGCGGTCGACATGGTCGAGGTCGACCCGCAGTGTGGCGCGAGTCGCAACTGTTGGAACTTGCGTCTCCGCCTCGGTACGCTTCGGTTGCACCGCGGGCGCCGGCGGGCGCGGATCCTGCAGTGCAGGAAGCTCCGGCGCCGGGATTGTCTCGGAGATATCGAGCTGGCACAGACCGTTCACAAACTCGAAACTTTGCTCGATCACGTCCAGGCTGGATCGGGTTTCGAGGGTAATCTTCCAGCCGATGACCAGATCTTCGGCATCCATTTTTTCAAGCGGCGGCAGGCGATCGAGCAAAGCCTCAACCGTCATTTCCCCGAGGGTGCCGACGTCGCGCAGGATTGGCAGCGGGTCGTTTCCAGATTCAAGGAACCCCTTACCCGGCACGAACCGGATCAGCCAACGTGTCGGTTCCTTGCGATCAATCCCGACCGGCCCGAAGGACAGGGGCAGGGGAACAAACCCCATCTGGTCGGCACCAGGGGCGGGCGATGTCGGCTCTTCGCGCATCGTCATCCGGGCCAGACGGTCTGACAGGTCCGCTCCGGGCGCGGGATCGGCTTCCGTGCCTGCCTGCGCGGCACGAACCAGATCGGCAAGGTGATCGGCAGAACGTTGTAACGTGTCCACCACCCCGGTTGCGGCCAGCCGACCGGAGCGCAGTTCATCAAGGACATTTTCGAAGCGGTGGGAAAAATCGACCAGCGCTGCGAGCTGGAAGGCGGCAGCGCCCCCTTTTATCGAATGCACCGCGCGGAAAATGGCATTGATGGTTTCGGGGTTGGCGCCGCTTTCATCCTCCGAGATCTCGGCAAGGCCGTCGAAAAGCGTTTCCAGCAGCTCTTCGCATTCCTGAAAGAAGGTGGTGCGGATGTCGCTGGCAGTGGTCATGAAGCCACGCTCGCGATGCGTCGGATTGCGCTGATCAGGCGTTCATCATCAAACGGTTTGACGATCCAGCCGGTTGCGCCGGCCTTGCGCGCCCGCTCCTTCAATTCGTTTGCGCTTTCGGTTGTGAGAACAAGGATGGGAACCCGTGTCCTGCGCGGGCCGCTTCGGATCCTTTCGATCACGCCGAACCCGTCCAGGCGGGGCATGTTCACATCGGTGATGATGACATCCGGGTCGTTTTCATTGAAACGCTCCAGTCCTTCGATTCCGTCCTCTGCAGTGATCACGGCAAAACCTGCCGCTTCGAGGCTGCTGCGCAGCATTTCGCGGATGGTGCGGGAATCGTCGATGGCAAGGATCCGAAGGGTCATGCGGAGGGCTCCTGAGTAAGTTCAGGGAAGAGCAGGCCGAGGGTGGCGAAATCGCTGTAAAGCGCGGCGGAGGCCCTGAGGTGAAAGGGGTGCTTGTCGATCCGCCATTGTGCGGCTGCAGAAACCAGAATTTGCAGCGTCAGCGTGGATGCGCCTTGTGTTTCTGTCGCGTCGATTTCAAGCGCAGTGAAGCGATTGCCCAACAGGCTTTCGCGCAGGGCCGGTGCTTCATCTATCGGAAGCCGCTCGGGCAATGTCATGCTTTTTGATGTCATCGCGTTATTCCTCGAACAGTGTGATGGACCCGGAACCAGGGTCGGAGGCCGGGCGTGGCACCGGAGGGAAGTCCTGCCCTGCCGGGATGTCAGGGATCATCAGTTGCTGCGCCTTACCGGTCGTGGGTTCGAAGCGCAGACGGCGCGCAAACGTGCCCCCAAGACTTTCGGCAATGCAGGCAATCCCTTCATCCGCAAGGAAGCGATGCGCGAATGCGGCATTCCGTGACCCGATCGGACCCAAGGCGGGTTCCAGTTTGCCTCCTCCGAAAAGCTTGGCCTGAAGGCAGCGTTTGCGGGCGCCGAGCTTGAAGAGGGCATTCAGCAGCATTTCCATCGAATGGGTGCCGTAACGGATATTGGCGGAGGCATGCCCTTCCTGCAGTCCTGCCGTCGGCAGCAGGAAGTGGTTCATGCCCCCAACGCCGATATCTGGATCGTAAAGACAGCAGGCGACACATGACCCCAGGACGGCCGTCAGCACATCATGTGAATGGTTTGAAACCCGGAATTCGCCCTGATGCACATGAACCAGACGCTCGGGCCGGCCACCTGCAGAATGCGGGATCATCGGTGACAACCTCATTGAAGTTTCCTCAGAAATCCTGCCATTCGCCCGGGGTCGAAGCTTGGACCGCAGATGAGGAGGCAGCACCCCGAACTGTGAGAGGTTCTTTTCCGAATTGCGCGGCCGGAATCCGGCGCTGGTCGGGCTGGGGCGTTTCTGGTCCGGGAAGACCTTGGGTGCTTCTTGAGATGCCATCCAGCCGCTGTCCAAGATCGCCAGCGCAGACCTCCAGGTCCTGCAGATCCTTGCTGCATCCCTGCAGCTGGCGACGATCTTCGGAAAGAGAGGCAGCCGCAGAAGCAAGCTGCTTCTGCAGCCTGGTGGCCGACTGCATCAGGTTCTGAACACCCAGCCCCGCCTGGGCGATGGTCAGGACAATATCCTGCAGCGCGACTTCGCTCTGGGAGACCAGATCGACGCCTTCGCCCACTTCGGCCGCGCTGTCTTCAATCAACTGACCGATTTCGCGTGCGGCATCCGATGCGCGTCCGGCAAGCGCACGCACTTCGGCGGCGACGACCGCGAAGCCGCGTCCCTCCTGCCCGGCTCGCGCCGCTTCGACGCCTGCGTTCAACGCCAGCAAGTTGGTCTGGAAGGCGATGCTGTCGATGATCTCGACGAAGGCGGCGATCCGTTCGCCAGAGGCCTTGATGCCATTCATGGTCTGCGCGGCGGCCTGCAGAATCTTCGTGCTGCGTTCGGCCTGAGAGGCGGCGGTGCTGACGGCCTGCTGTGCGGAGTCTCCGGTTCTGACCGTTGCTGTTGCGGTGTCGATCTGCTCCGACATCAGGTCGCCGGCTTTTGCGAAAGAGGCGGTCATGCGCCCGGCGGTCGTCGCAAGTCCGTTTCCGGCTGCCGAAAGCCCCACCAGGTCTTGGGAGGCTTTGTCGGCGAGATGCAAGACCTCAGCCCGTTGGGCGGCCAGCAGCGACAGGGCGCGGATCGCCGCTTCCTGTTCGGGGCCGGGCTGAACCCCTTGGGCAGCCGCTTGGGCCCCGGTCAGATCGTTCGATGCCAGACTCCGCAATACTGCGCCCAGCTGAGGTCCGATCGGATCTGATGGCACCGCGAATGTTTCACCGGGAGGGAGGGTCGGCGCAGGGCCTGCGGCATCAGCGGTTTCGGGCAGCGGGGAAACCATTTCGGCGGGACGATCCGCGGACTTGAGGATTACAGGCGCGCCCTCAATCGACCGGGGCATCGCGACCGACTTTGCGGTTGCGTCGGCTTGTCTTGCTTTGGCGAGCCGCATCATGACCGTAATGCGGGCCAACACAGCCTCCGGCCTGTCCACGAGAGGCAGCGGCGCACAACCGGCAATGATTTCGGTTTCCTGCAAAGTGGATTGGATTTGGCCCAGAAGCCTTGCCTGTCTGCGCGATTGCCAAAGGACGGCACCCCATCCCGCAACGGCAATCACGGCCCAAGGCACGATCGCGGGGGGAATGTCCTTGGACCGAAGAGGGAAAACCAGCGCCAGCGCAGCAAGGACCACCAAGAGCGAGATCCAGGCCGTTTGGCCGACTGAACGACTGACTGAATTCATCTTCTGCTCTGCTTGGGTTGGCCGCGACGGCCCGCGATTCGTCTTCGTTCCGACAGCTTCGGGGACAATGTTTAAGGCGTGCTAAAAGAGCTCGATTTCGCCGTGCGAGGGGGGCCGTGCTATCGGAACTTCCCCGAGGGTCATCGCGGCATCGACGACGCGACAGCGGGCCATGCCGAAGTAAGGGCGAAAATCGACCCGCCGTGCCCAGTTTCCGCCGATCGACTGGTTGACTAGGGGAATGCCTTCGGCCTTCAGGAACGCTTGCGCGAAGTCGGCATTCTTGGCGCCGATCCGGCCGGATCCCGGATGTAGGGCTGCGCCGCCGTATAAGTGCGCGCGCAAATTTCTCCGGTCGGCGCCATAGGCGAGCATTTCATTGACCAGCACCTCCATCAGGTAGACGCCGTAATGTTCATCGAGGCTCTTGCCGTTGCCCGGACTGGCGAGGAGGAAATGGTTCATCCCGCCGATGCAATTCGTGCCATCGAAGAGGCAGCAGGCGACGCAGCTGCCGAGAACCGTCGTCATCTCCAGCCGCGGGTCGCCGCTGACCCGCGCCTGACCCTGCAGGAGCGTCAGGCGCACGGGCTTGTGCCTGGAAAAATCGATAACTGTCAGGGGCATCCGGCGGGCCCGGTGAAGACGTGATGTGCAATACGGTGGAGGGGCGCCACGACGCCCGCTGCCCCAAGGGCGATGGCCGCGCCGGGCATACCAAAGACGACCGAGGTCGCCTCGTCCTGGACGATGGTTCTGGCGCCGGAGCGGGCCATGGCCAGCAGTCCTTCGGCGCCGTCCCTGCCCATTCCGGTCAGAAGCACCCCGACCGCATCCTTGCCAACCTGAGCGGCCGCCGAATGAAACAGCATGTCGACACTGGGCCGGTGGCCGCTGATCTTGTCGCCGGGACGCGCCCGGACTGACAATCCGGTGGGCCCGCTCCGAACCTCCAGGTGCCGTTCGTTTCCGGGCGCGACATAGATATGTCCGGCGCGCATGGGCATGTCAGGTTCGGCGATGCCGACCTTGGCGCGGCAGATCTCGTCCAGACGGCGCGCGACCGCTTCGGCGAACGCGCCGTTGATGTGCTGGACCACCATGGTGGGGGGGCAATCGGCCGGGAATTGCGCCAGCATCACGCTCAGCGCCTCCACCCCGCCGGTCGAGGCGCCAACGGCGATCAACCGCGGCCCGAGGGCGGATTGGAGCATGGCGCCATTCTGCCCTGGTGCTGGGGCAAAGGGCCGGGCCCTTACGCGCGCCTGGGCAGCGACACGAACCATCTCGGCCAGGCGCCCTTGGTCCGTCGACAATATGCTGCCCGCGAAACCGTCAGGCTTTCCGTAGCAGTCGACCGCGCCGATCTGCAGGGCCCGGGCTGCAATGACCGACCTTTTTTGCGCGAGCCCCGAGACGATCACCACCGGTGTCGGGCGCAAGGCCATCAGTTTTTGCAGGAACTCGAGGCCGTTCATCCCCGGCATCTCGATATCGAGCGTGACCACATCTGGATCCAGGGTGCGGATCGCGCTTCGCGCCTGCCGGGCATCGGCGGCCGTGCCAACCACCTCGATATCGCTTTCGACGCGCAGAAGCTCGGTCAGCAGCGCCCGCATTGTTGGAGAGTCGTCGACGATCACCACGCGGATTGTCATGCCGTGTCTTTCCGATAAATGGTATTGCCGACTTGCTTGATCATCTTTGCCGCCGGACCGCTGACGCGTTCGCTGTGACCGATGTAGAGAAATCCGCCAGGCAGCAGCGCCTGCCCCAGTCGGTCAAGCAGACGCTCTTTGGACGGTTGATCGAAGTAGATCATCACGTTGCGGCAGAAGATGACGTCGAACCTGCGCTTCATCGGCCAATCCCCCAAGAGGTTGAGGCGTTTGAAATGCGCCAGCCGCTGCACCCGGGGCAGGATCGAAACGGCCCCCCTTTCGCGCCGGGTCCAGAGCCTGCGGAGCGGTTGCGGCAGGGGTTTCATCGCTTCGTCCGTGTATCGGGCGTGGCGCGCGGCCGTCAGCACCTCATCATCGATATCCGTGGCCAAAAGCCGAAAATCGCTTGCAAAAAGATCCTTTGCCGTTTCGGCCTCACCGCCCAGCAGGGTGGTCAGGATCGACCATGTTTCCTCCCCGCTTGAACAACCGGCCGACCATATCCTGACCGGTTCACCCCCGAGAGCCTTGTCGAACAGCGCGGGGCGTACGACCTGGCCGAGATGGGAGAAGTGATGATCCTCACGGAAGAAATAGGTGTGGTTGGTCGTCAGCGCGCAGATGAAGCGCCGCAGGTCCTCGTCGTTCTTTTGCACATGGTCGAGATAGCTGGCGAATGTCCCCAGCCGCGAGTCCCGCACAAGCGGGGACAGGCGCGAATAGACCATCATCGCCTTGCTGGGAGCGAGGACAATGCCGGCCACCCCATGCACGATGTTTCGGACTGTCTTGAAGTCCTTCGGGGTAAAGATCGCCCGGTCGATCTCCGGCAGGGCATCGAAGGCGCGGATCACGGCGCCCATGCTGCGTCCCCGCACAGTTTTGGCAATCGCATGCGATTCTTCGACATGGCGCGTCAGAATTCGGACCAGTTGTCTTCGCTGTCGTCGAAGCGAAGGGCAAGGTTGCCAACCGCGACCGGCTGCGGGCGGGAACGACGGGCGGGCCTGGACTGCGCTGCGCCAGGCCTGGCGTGGTGACCGGTGTTGAAACGCTGGACGAGTTCGGCAAGATCCGTGGCCTCTTCGGCGAGGCTGCGTGCGGCGGCGGTCGATTGCTGGACCATAGCCGCATTCTGTTGGGTCATCTTGTCCATTTCCCCGACCGCCAGGTTGACCTGTTGCAGACGCAGGGCCTGGGCCTGCGCGGAATCGGAAATCTCACCGATGTTCGCCGTGATGGCCGCGATGCTCTTGCCGATGTCGGACAGGACCGAGCCGGTTTCGTCGACCAGCGCCACGCCTTCGGCGACCCCGGCGGTGGAGGCGGTGATCAGGTCCTTGATTTCCCTGGCGGCGTCGGCGGACCGCTGGGCAAGGGCCCGGACTTCGTTGGCGACAACCGCAAAGCCCTTTCCGGCATCGCCTGCCCGCGCAGCTTCGACGCTGGCGTTCAGCGCAAGAAGGTTGGTCTGGAAAGCGATCCCGTCGATCACATTGATGATCTGCGTGATCTGCTGCGCCGATCTCTGGATCGCGCTCATCGCATCGACCGCACGGCGGACAACGGTTCCGCCATCGCTGGCGGCGGCGTTCGCTTCCGAGATCTGCGATTTCACGTCGGTGGCGTTATGCGCGGTTTTCTGCACCATCGCCGTCACCTCGCGCATGGCCGCCGCGCTTTCTTCAAGGTTGGCCGCCTGCTGTTCGGTGCGGACCGACAGGTCGTCCGAGGCGGCGCGGATTTCCGAGGCACCCCCCAGAACGTTGTTCGCAGCGCTTGAAGTGCGGGTCATCACTTCGGAAAGTTCGGTGACGGCACCATTGTAATCATCGCGCAGCCGGTCATGTTCGGCACCGAAGGGCGTGGCGATCGAATAGGTCAGATCGCCCTGCTTCAGGTGTTCAAGCGCCTTGGTGAATTCCGGAATAACCCGCTTCAGGACCACATCCGACTGCCGCATCTTGATGGCATTGTCGCGGAAAACCGTCATCGCTCGGGTCATGCGGCCGGTGCAGTCGCTGTGGTCGGTAAAATCGATCGGACTTTCCAGATCTCCGGCGGCCAGCGCCTCCATCCGGGCGACGGTGGCGACGTAGGGATCGCTGATCAGTTTCGCGGCCAGCAGCAAGATCCCGACAGTTGCCACCATTTCCGCGAATGAAATCGCGTATTCTGTCGGTGAATGCGTCTGGTTGCCGGTCCAGCCGACGGAAAGTGCAAGCAGCGGCAAGGCGGTGACCGCCACCAGCAGCACGGCGATCACATTGAACTTCCTGCGGATCGGTGCGTCTTTGTAGAACCAGCGGATCATGCGCGTTTCCATCTGAAAAAAATGCCTTCAGGGGTGGATAAGGGGCCCGGCCTAATTTTGAATGAAGCGCCTTCCGGAAACAGGCGCTGAAGCGAGAGAGGCCGCGATCCGCGACAGGCCGTCGCACGGGCCGCAAAACCGGTTGCCATCGCGGGAGAAGTCAGAGAGACTTCGACCCGATGCGTATGGCTGCGAGATATATGCAACGGCTGGCCTTTCTGGCCGTCCTGACCTTCGCCCTGGTGGCGACAGGCTTCGCGCATCGCTTGCCCTCGACCGATGATGTGGCGGTTGACGCCTTCGTGCTTGCCGGCGGCGATCTGGCCGATCTTTGCGCGGATGGCAAAAGTGACGGCCACCAAAACCACCGCGACTGCCCGGCCTGTCAGATGTCCGGCACCGCCGATCTGCCCCCCGTGACATCGAGCGTCCATGACGCCGACCTAGTCTTTGTGGCCGAGGTCGTGGCACCCCGGGCCAGCCGCGCCGTGCGCGAGGTGGCCGATCCTGCGCTTGGGCTGCGCGCGCCTCCTCTGGTCTGATCGCGATTCGTCGTCCGATCCGTTGACCCGCGGGCGCCCTTGCGCCTGCGCCAGAGGCAAAAGCCCATGTTCCGTTTCGCAATCGCGGCCCGTGCCGCCGCCGTTCATCGAACGGCCCCGATTTCCCACCCCATTTCCCTTGTAACCGGGAAGGGCGGCAGGCCCTTCGCCTGCGCAAGACCCGCACCGGGCAGATAGCGGTTCGGCCCGCGGGGGGAGCGCGTCCCGCCCGCAGGCTGAAGACTCCGCCCTGGCAGGGGCGGAGCCTGGAGGAGGGGTCCATCCGAAGGCATTGGCGGATGGACCTCTTTTCTGGAAACGCCGCGCCGCCCGGCGCCCCAGGCAGCCTCACCAGAAGAAACGACCACTTCCAGAACCAGGAGACATGACATGAAACGAATTGCAGCCCTTGCGGCGCTGATGCTGGCCACCAGCGTCCCGGCCTGGGCCGAGGTGACGCTTGCGGACCTCAAGGGTCGTGAAGTCACCTTGAAGGACCACCCCGAACGTGTGCTCCTTGGGTTCTACTACGAGGATTTCATCGCCATCACCGGCAAGGGCGGCATGGACAAGGTCGTGGCGATTTCGCGCGGGCCCTGGGCCGAATGGCGGCCGATGCAGTGGGAAGCCTACAAGTCCGTCTATCCGCAGATCGAGACGCTGCCTGATGTGGGCGATACCGAAACCTCGACCTTCTCGGTCGAAGCCGCGATCGCCGCGAAACCCGACGTGGCGCTGCTGGCGGGTTGGCAGTTCGACGCGCTTGGCGAAGGCGTGGGCCAGCTTGAGGCGGCGGGGATCCCGGTCGTCGTGGTCGATTACAACGCCCAGACGCTTGCGGCGCACCTGGCCTCGACCCGCGTCATCGGCACGATGATGGGAACGGAAGACCGCGCCGAAAACCTGGCCAAGCTTTACGAGACGATGATCACCGACACCCAGGCGCGGGTGGCCGCCGCGGGGGACACCCCGAAGAAGGTCTACGTCGAACTGGCGAAGAAGGGTCCGTCCGAGGTCGGCAATTCCTACGGCAACGGCATGTGGGCGGGGGTGATCGACCTGGTGGGCGGCGCCAATATCGCCAAGGGCCAGATCGAGAACTGGGGTCCGCTTGCGCCCGAATATGTCCTGGCGGAGCGGCCCGAAGTGATCCTGCTGGCCGGGTCGGAGTGGATGTCGGCGCCCGAGGCGGTCCGCGTGGGCTTCAAGGCCGATGCGGCCGAGGTTCAAAACCGGATGGCGGCCTATACGACCCGCGCGGGCTGGGCCGACCTGCCGGCGGTGAAATCGGGTGAGGTGCATGCGATCTACCACGGTGGCGCGCGGTCGCTGTCGGACTTCGTCTTCGCCCGCTATCTGGGCAAGACGCTGCACCCTGCGGCTTTCGCCGATGTCGATCCGCAGGCGGAGCTAGCAGCCTATTATGCCGAATGGCTGCCGGTCCCGCTGGACGGCATCTTCGTGCAGAAACTGAAATGAGCGAACCGGGGCTGGCCATCGGCGGCTATGCCCGCCGGATCCGGCTTCGCGGCGCGGCGGTGATTGCCGCCGCGCTGGTGCTTTGCCTGCTGGTGCTGGCCGATCTGGTGACGGGGCCGTCGGGGATGCCGCTGGCCGACCTGAACCGCGCCTTCTGGGCCGGGCCGGGCGGCGAGGATCGCGCCGCCGCCGCGATCCTGTGGCAGATACGGATGCCGCAGACCATCATGGCGGTTCTGGTCGGCGCCAGCCTTGGCCTTGCCGGGCTGGTCATGCAGACGATCCTGGCAAACCCCTTGGCCAGCCCCTTCACGCTTGGCTTTTCCGCCGCCGCCGGTTTCGGGGCGGCGGTTTCGATCCTGCTGGGCGGGCTGACCTTCCTGCCGCCCTGGGTGGAAACGCCCATCGCCGCATTTGCCATGACGCTCGCCGCCGCCGGGCTGGTCTATGTCGTCGCCCGACTGAAGGGGTCGCAGGCCGAGGTGCTGGTGCTGGCGGGCATCGCGGTGCTGTTCTTCTTCCAGGCGCTGCAATCGCTGGTGCAGTTCATGGCCTCGCCCGAGGTGCTGCAACAGATCGTCTTCTGGCTGTTCGGCAGCCTTCTGAAGGCAAGCTGGACCTCGGTCCAGGTATCCGGCGCGATCCTGGCGATCTGCCTGCCCTTCGTGATGCGCGATGCCTGGAACCTGACCGCGCTGCGTCTGGGCGATGCCAATGCCGCAAGCCTGGGGCTGAACGTCGACCACATGCGCCGCCGGTCTTTCCTTCTGGTCGCGGCGCTGACGGCAGGGGCGGTCAGCTTTACCGGCACCATCGGCTTCGTCGGCCTCATCGCGCCCCACGCCGCCCGCGCGGCGGTGGGCGAGGATCACCGCTTCGCGCTGCCGGTCGCGGCGCTGATGGGGGCGCTGATCCTTGTCGCGGCCTCGGTCGCGGGAAAACTGATCTCTCCGGGTGCGGTGATCCCGGTCGGGGTCATCACGGCGATTGCCGGTATCCCCATGCTCATGACGGTTCTGATCACCCTGAAACCCACAGGTGCAAGATGACGCTTTCGGCCATGATCCCCACGGTCCGCAAGGGCCGCACCACCATCCTGCATCCGGCGCAGATCGACGCAGGGCCCGGCGAGGTTCTGGGCATCGTCGGCCCGAACGGCGCGGGCAAGTCCACGCTGCTGCGCAGCCTTGCCGGGGCCTCGGAACCCGCCGCCCGGGTGACGTGGCACGGCCATGCCTTGCCGCCCTGCCAGATCGGCTACATGCCGCAGGCCTTCCAGGTCTGCGCGCGGCTGTCGGTGCTGGAATGCGTCGTCCTTGGTCGGCGCGAACGGTTGGGCTGGCGCGTGTCGCCGCAAGACCTCGACGACAGCGCCGCGGTGCTGGAGCTTCTGGGGATCGCGCATCTGGCCGACCGTGCGCTGGAAAGCCTGTCGGGCGGCCAGCAACAGATGGTGCTTCTGGCCCAGCGGCTCTTGCGGCAGCCCTCGCTCATGGTGCTGGATGAACCGACCTCGGCCCTGGACCTGCACCACCAGCTGAGAATCCTTGCCCGGCTGCGGGCCTATGCCCGCGAACATCAGGTTGTCGTGGTGATGGCGCTGCATGACCTGACCATGGCCGCACGCTTCTGCGACCGGATCTTGCTGCTGCACGCCGGACAGGTCGCCGCCTGCGGAGAGGCGGCCGCCATCCTCACCCGCGAAAGGATCGGGTCCTGCTGGGGCGTCGACCCGGAAGTGCTTTACACCCGCGACGGCGCGCCGGTGATCGTGCCGCATCTGGCAGCGGCGGTGTAGCTGTTCGCGCCTTGCCAGTGGCAACGGTCCGCCGCCTGCGGATCACGCTTTCCACCCTGCTTCGAAAAAGCTTGAAAAATGGTATCCGTCTCGTACCTTTTAGTTCTGGCGGGCGGCCGCGCTCATCAGGGACCATGGAGCTTCAAGGCAGCACATCCGAAATCCGGCGGGGAGGGTCGGGCCAGGATCGCGCCTTTCTGAAATAGCCCATGGATCACGCGGCATTGGGAGGAATGGCATGGTCGATATCATTTCCAGGCGGGATGGTCCGCGCCGCGAAGACGAACGGGCGCGGCGGCTGATCAACGAGAATCGGGGTGCCATCACCCATCTTGCCGACCGCCTGACGCAAGGCGGCTACAGTGCCGGCATTGCCGCGAAGGCCGCCGCAGCGAAGGGGCCGCAGGCGGAAGGCAAGCTGATCCACGACCTCGCCGCAAGCAGCGCCCGGACCGTTGATTCCGGTGAAACGCGGGTCAAGGTCAGCCTGAACAACCGCGTCGTGGCCTATGATGGCGGCTCGGGCCGTCAGGTCCATCTGCTGGGGGAAATCCGGCGGCAGGGTGGTCTGCGCTACTTCGCCCTTGCGGTTCCGGCAAACGGTTTCCTGTCGGATCTGCCACCCGAAGTTCTGGCCTCGATCGAGGAACTGGATGGCCAGATCATCGACGCGGCCTGCCCTGAAACCCTGCTGGCAACCGCCATCGCCGAACGCCTTGGCTACGCTTGACGACGGGCCCCGGACCAGGGGCCTTGCTATGACTTCCTCCCGCAGGTGCTCTCGCTGCACGGCTGACCGAGAGTCGAGACCGAGAAGGGCGCATCCCGCGCCCGTGCTCCCTGGAAGGAAAGCATGAGCGATTTGATTGGGGGATTTCATACCCGGACGGGCGGCTTTGACGAATGGCTGGACCAGCGCGCCACGATGCGCGCCTGGGAAGATTTCCTGACCTTCCGCGACCTCGGCCGCAGCCAGATTTCCGGCGTCCGGCGCGAGATCCTGGAATCCTGGTCACGCAGCATCGATTCAGGCATCGATGCGACCGCCGTCCTTGCGCCCCTGGACGAAACCGAAGAAAGGCTGGAGGCCGCCCGGCAGAAGAACGCCGAACTCCGCGCCGCCGCGCAGCAGCCCTTCGCCAAGATCGGCCCGCTTCTTGCCGAAGCCAGTGCGCTGCTGATCCTGACGGATGCCGAAGGCATCGTTCTGGAACAGATCGGCGACGTGCGCACCCATGACGCGGCGCGCGGCATCCATCTGGTGCGCGGTGGCAACTGGGATGAGGCGATCATCGGCACCAACGGCATCGGCACCGCAATCCGGTCGGGGCGTCCGACGGTGGTCCATGCCTCTGAACATTTCTGCCAGGGCATCAAGAACTGGACCTGCGCCGCCGCGCCCGTCCGCGACCCCATCGACCAGCGGATCATCGGCGCGGTGGACCTGTCCGGCCCGCCAAGCATCTTCCGCCCCCATAACGTCGCCATGATCGCTTCTGTCGCGCGTGAAATCGAGGCGGCGCTTGCAGAAGGGCAGGACACCCGCCGCATCCGCCTGCTTGAGGCGTTCCTCGATTCCGGGTCTGCCTACGACAAAAGCGATGCGGTGGTCATCCTCGACCGGATCGGGCGGGTCATGTATCACCGCCATCCGGGTGCCGTGACCGAGGTGCAGCGGGCGCAGGATCTGGCGCTGGGGCGGCAACTGATCCCGCTGTCGGTGTCGATGACCGATCATGACATCGTGCGCGCCATGCCGCCGCATCTGCAACCGAACGGCGTGAGCCGGCTTTTGCTGGATGGCGAATTCAGCGGCGCGGCGCTGATCCTGCCGTCCGGCCGAACGGTGGCGCCGCAGGCCCTTCGCCCGCCATCGGCGCCCGTGCGCATTCCGCCGCGCGCCGGGGCCGAGGGGGACGAGCTGTTGATGATCGGGCAGGCGCCGAAGTTCCTCGCCGCCGTCGATCTTGCCCGCCGCGCCGCCGCCGCGGGGGCGTCGGTCCTGATCCAGGGCGAAACCGGCGCCGGGAAGGAGCTTTTCGCGCGCCTCATCCATTCGGGCGCGGGGAAGGGCCGTGGCCCCTTCGTGACCGTCAATTGCGGCGCGATTTCCGCCGACCTTTTCGGGTCCGAGCTGTTCGGCCATGCAGCCGGGGCCTTCACCGGTGCGACCCGCGACGGCAAGGCGGGCAAGTTCGAACAGGCCGACGGCGGCGTTCTGTGTCTGGATGAGATCGGCGAGATGCCCCGGGACTTGCAACCCTATCTGCTTCGGGTGCTGGAACAGCGCGCGGTCTACCGCATCGGCTGTTCGCGCCGCCGCCAGGTCGAGGTGCAGCTGGTCGCCATGACCAACCGCGACCTGGGGCTGGAGGTCGAGGCCGGTCGCTTCCGCCGCGATCTGTACTACCGGGTCGGCACGGTCACGATCGAGGTTCCCCCTTTGCGCGAACGCACATGCGACCTCCCTGTCCTGGCTGAGCACTTCAGCCAGCGCGTGGCCGCGCGCCTGGGCCGCGACCCGCTCAGTCTGTCGGACGCTGCGATGGACCGGCTCCTGGCCTATGCCTGGCCCGGAAACGTGCGGGAATTGCGCAACCTGCTGGAACGGCTTTACCTGATGGCCTCGGGGTCCGTGGTCACGGAAGATGCCTTGCCGCCGGTCTTCCATCAGCAAGCACCCGTGCCGCAGCCGCTGGTCGCGCCAGCCGAACCCGCAAGCCTGACCGATCTGGAGGAACAGGCGATCCGCCGCGCGCTGGTGGTGGAAGAAGGCAACCTGACCCGGGTCGCCACGGTCCTGGGCATCTCGCGCCCGACGCTTTACCGCAAGCTGCGCGCCTACGGCATCCGGCGCACATATGAATGACGCATCGCTTCCCCGGAAGGCGGAGGACAGCTCCGCCTTCCGGGGTCGCACCCGCGCTTAAGGCACGATCACGCCGCGCCCGGTAAAGCGGCGGTTCTTGAAATCGTCGATGGCGGTGTTGATGTCGTCAAGCTTGTAAGAGGTGTAGTGCATCTTCACCTTGCCGTCGGCGTTCAATTCCATCAGTTCGACAAGCTCGGTGTAGTCGCCCACCAGGCTGCCGCCGATCTTGATTTCATTGGCGACCAGATCAAGCGTCGGGATCTGCACCGTGCCGCCATAGCCCACGACGATCACTTCGCCGCCCTTGCGCAACAGCTTCCAGCAGATGTTTTCGACGCCCAGTTCGCCGACAAAGTCGATGACCACATGCGCGCCGCCACCGGTGATCGACTTCAGTTCCTCGATCAGGTTGGGGCCGCCGTCCAGAACGTAGTCGGCGCCCAGTTCCTTCGCCAGAAGCTGCGCCCCCGGTTCGCGGTCGATGGCGATGGTGCGGCAGCCCGACATTTCGCGCAGGACCTGAAGGGCGATGTGGCCCAGCCCACCCACGCCCAGGACCGCGCAGTAGCTGCCCGGCGGCAGCATCTTCGCCGCCCGTTTCGCAGCGCGGTAGGCGGTGATGCCGGCGTCGGCCATCGGCGCCACATCAAGCGGCGCGATGTTGGTATTCAGCTTGATGAGCGAGCGTTCGTTGGTCAGGAAATATTCGGCGAACCCGCCGTTCAGGCCAAGGCCCGGAAACAGGCCGTGGTCGCAATACATGTCATGACCGTGGTGGCAGTTCAGGCAGACGCCGCAGGTGCGCAGGGGGTGGCAGATGACCGCATCGCCCGGCTTCACCGTCTTGACGTTGCTGCCGACGTCTTCGACCCAGCCCGCGTTTTCATGGCCCATCACATAGGGCAGCAGGCTGCCATGCGGGTCCATGATACCCTGCCAGACGCCTTCGATGATATGGAGGTCAGTCCGGCACAGCCCGGCGGCGCCGACGCGCACGATCACCTCGTCGGGGGCGGTGATGGTCGGGGCGGTGATGTCCTCGATCTTCAGCTTCACGTTCATGTGGGGGTCGTATTCATAAAGTCTTGCAGCCTTCATCGGCGCAGTCCTTTCCTTGGATTGGGGTCAAAAAGGGAAGGGCGGACGAGCCGCCCTTCGCGCCGTCACTGGCGGCCAAGCCGTTCCGCGCCGCCGCCCAGGGCCGGGCCCGCGGTCGGATCGACATGTTCTTCGGCGTGGCCGATCAGGGTTTCGGTGGTCAGGATCAGGGCGGCGACCGAAGCCGCGTTGCCAAGCGCCGAACAGGTCACGCGCACCGGATCGACGATGCCCGCGTCGATCATGTCGCGGAACGTCCCGTTCGAGGCATCAAAGCCGATGCCCGGACCCGACCGGACGACCTCGGCGATCACCGCGTTCGGGTCGCAGCCCGCGTTGATCGCGATCCGCGCCAAGGGCCGCGTCAGCACCGACCGCACAAGATCCACGCCCGCCGCGACGTCGCTGCCTTCAACCGCCAGATGATCGAGTTCCGAGGCAACATGGGCAAGCGCCGCACCGCCACCGGGCACAACGCCTTCCTCGACCGCCGCGCGGATAGCGTAGAGCGAGTCCTCGATCAGCTGGATCTTGCGCTTCTGCTCGACCGGGGTCAGCCCGCCCGCGTGGATCACCGCCGTGCCGCCCGAAAGCTTCGCCAGCCGTTCGCGCAGCTTGTCCTGTTCGATGTTCGGGGGGGCGATGTCATACTGGCGCTGCACCTGCAGGCGGCGGGCGGCAATCGCGGCCGCGTCGCCTTCGCCCTTGATCACCGTGGTCTGGCTGGCCGAGGACCGCACCTGCCGCGCCGCGCCCAGCTGTTCGCGCGTGACCGCCTCGACCTTCTTGCCAAGGTCACGGGCCAGGACTTCGCCACCCGTGAGGATTGCCAGGTCATCCATCTGCGCCCGGCGCCAGTGGCCGTATTCCGGCGGATGGACGATCAGGTATTTCCCCGGCAGCGAGGCTTCCAGCAGCGTCACCACCACCTCGGGCGCGATTTCCTCGGCGATGACCAGCAGGGGCCGGCCTTCCGCATCGGCAATCCGGCGCGCCGCGTCCAGGGCCGAGGGGTGCAGAATCTTCTGGTCGGTCATCAGGATCAGCGGGCGTTCCAGCACCGCCTCCATCTCGTCCTGGTCGGTGACCATGTGATGCGAGATGTAGCCGCGTTCGAAGGACATGCCCTCGATCACTTCAAGCGTCGTGTCCACGGTGACAGAGAAATCGGCGCTGATGATCCCGTCGGCGCCCACGCGCTGATGCGCTTCGGCGACGATGGCGCCCAGGCGGGGGTCGGTGGCGGCGATGTTGGCCACCGCGGTCAGCAGGTGGGGATTGTCCTTCACCGACACCGCCTGCCGGCGCAGCGCGGCCACGACCGCCCCCACGGCAAGTTCGATGCCGCGGCACAGATCGACCGTGCGCGCGCCGCGATCGGCCTGCGCCACGCCCTGCTGGATCATCGCATTGGCCAGCACGATCGCCGTCGTGGTGCCATCGCCCGCGACCTCGTTGGTCTGCATCGAGACTTCGCGCACCACCTGCGCGCCCATGTTCTCGAACCGGTCGGGCAGTTCGATTTCGGTCGCGATCGACACGCCATCGCGGGTGATCAGCGGCGTTCCGACCGGGCGGTCGATCATCGCGTTCAGGCCCTTGGGGCCAAGCGTCGGTTCGACGGCGGCGGCAAGGCGGGCGACGCCGCGGGCCAGGGCCCGTCGGGCCTCGGCGCTGTGAAGCAGCATGTTCGGCATGGGTAGTCCTCCCTTGTGACCGGACGCGTGATCCGCGCCGGCTTCCCTTCCTGGTGGTGGGTTCTGATCTGTCAGCCGGGGCTGACGGGGCTTGGGTCGTGGGTCCGGGGCGGCACGCGCCCGAGGATGAAGTCGATCAGCTCGGGCTCGCCGCTGGTCCGGTCGACTTCCTTGTAGCGGGCGGCGGCCAGTCCGCGGCACATCGCACCGTTGAACTCCATGTTGATGCGGATGGCGCGCAGGCGCATCAGGTGGTCGGCCAAGCCTTCGGCGGTGACGGGATCGCCCTGCCAGGTCACGAAGGCCGGATCGTCGGGCAGGCAGGCCAGGCCATCCTCGACCAGGATCTCGCGGTAGCGCGGCTTTTGCGCCGCCGCTTCGGGCTGGTTGCCGAAATTGACCGCGCCAAGCTGCGAAAGTGTCGTTGCCGCGATTTCCCCGGCGCTCCAACCCATCGCCTTCAGGCCCAGGATCACCGCTTCCTGCCGGCGCAGGAAGGCCTTTTCGCGGAAGGTGTCGCGCACTTCGGTCAGGTCCGCGCCCTCGGTCAGTTCGGCAAAGACCTCTTCGAAGGGACGGGCGCCATTGACCGCGTCGTTCACCCGTTCGGCAAAGCAGTGGTCCATCAGCCGCACCTGGACCCGCTGCACCCAGGCGGGCGAAAGGGCGGCGTTGCGGATGCCGTCGGCCATCAGGAAGGCGAAGTTCGGCGAACACCAGTAGGTCGGCAGGCGGAACTCGATCTCGACCTCGCCCCGGCGCGACACATGCAGCCGTTCGACAAAGCCCATGTCGGTGATCGGCTCGTCAAGTTCGGGGTCGGTGACGGCGCCAAGGCGCCGCCACACTTCCCTTGCCTGCGCGCCACGGATCTGCGGCATGCCCATGGGACTTACTCCGCCGCGATCCGCACGGGCGCGCCCGACAGTTCGGCGCGCTTGGCCGCCACGTCGATCCCGTAAAGCCGCGCCGCGTTCAGGCCCAGGATCTTTTCCTTGATCTCGGGCGTCAGCTGCACGCCGCGTTCCTGGGCGATGTCTTCCGGGATCTCGAAGTTCCACAGCCGGTCGACCAGCCATTTCGGCGTCCAGATCGCATAGTCGGACCCGAACAGGATCTTGTCCGGCCCGACCCAGAACAGCAGTTCCGAAATCACCTCGGCAAAGTAGCGCGGGCGCGAGTGGATGAAGGGCAGCGCCACCGCAAGGCCGGCGTAGACGTTGGTTTCCTGGACCGCGATCCAGCAGAAATCGTCCAGGCGCGGCAGGCCGCAATGTTCGATGATCCAGTTCAGGCCCTGGAAATCGGTCGCGGCGTGGTCCACGTCATGCACGTCGAAGGCGTCCTTCGACAGCGGGATGATGGTCGGGCCCTTGTGGACGTGGACGTTGGTGATGCCGAGCTTCTCGCAAAGCTCGAAGCACTTGTAGGCAGACGGGTCCGTCAGTTTCCAGCCCTTGGAATCACCGTTCCATTCGGCCGTATACATCTTGACCCCTTTGATATCGAAGGTCTCTTTCATGTAGTGGATGTATTCCAGCGCCTGTTCGCCATCGCGCGGATCGAAAGAGCCGTTGACGATGAAGCGGCCGGGGTTGATCTGCGCCATCTGGCTTGACCGTTCGATCGACGAGAAGCCTTCCTTGTAGAAGTCGCGCAGGTAGGTCGACTGGATGATCGCCATGTCATCGGGGCCGTCGATGAACAGGTCGCGGTAGATGTCCTCGACCGAATATCTTTCGAACTTCGACTTGTCCCAAAGCTCTTCCTTGGGCGACAGCGCGGTGTGGTAGGCATAGAAGCAGTCGATGAACTGCTTGCCGTGGACGTTGCGCTGGTTGGCCGGGCTGCCGTTCCAGAAATGGGTGTGGCAGTCCAGAACGAAAACTTCCTTGCCGTCTGGCGTCTTGTACATGGTGTCCTCCCTGATTTTTCTCGCTGGTTGACGGACCGCCGCGGGCGGCCCGCCTCTGTCACCGGTCAGATGTATTCGAACACGTCATCCATGTTTCCGTAGAGGATGACCGTGTTGTCATCGGTGCGGACCATCCGGCCGTAATGGGTCGAGGTGTTGACCTCGAAGATCTCGGCCGTCATCTCGCGGCCCAGGTATTCGCTGATCTCGTCCATCTTGAAGATCAGCTTGCCCTCGCCGTCGATGCGGATGGTGGCGGGGTTGTAGGTCACGGTCACCTTCGGATCCTGGTCCATGAATTCGGCGATGGCGCGCGCCTCGACTGAATCGTTCATGGTGACGCCGCATTGATGCGAGATCGTCTGTTCGAAGGTGATGTCCTTCATGGCTTTGAAGATGTTACCCTTGCTGTTGTCGCGGGCTACGCTGGACATGCTGTCTCTCCTCTCAACGGGTCAGGCCGACTTCGCCCAGGATGCGCTCCAGCCGCTCTTTCGAGACGGCCTGCGCATCGGCGAAGGACACGGGTTTGGAATGGGGCTGCGACCAGATCGGTTGCAGCGCGGCGGCGGCCTTTTCGGCCAGCGTGGCGTGCTTCTTGACCCAGCCGTTCATCAGCGCGCGGTTGTGGGCGCCGTGCTTTTCATCGTTCACCAGCAGGTAGACGAGGTCGATGGTATTGGCGAGGTTACGTTCATAATCCGCTTCGGCGGCCGAAATCACCGGCGGGGTGATGAAGTCGTTGTTGGCCGCCGCCGCCTGCATCAGGAAGCCCGAACGGAAAAGCTCTCCCACCAGCGGTTCGAAGATCAGGTTGATGGCGAAATACTGTTCAAGGTAGTCCTCGGTGCCCATGATCGTCTCGATCGCAAGGCGCGTCGGCTGCCAGATCGGATCTTCCAGCCAGGCCTTCTTGCCGGCCTCGTCATCCCAGCCGGGGATGTCCATGCCGATTTCGGCCAGATAAAGCGTGATGTCCTGCGCCAGCCGCATCTTGTAGGATGAATTGGTCAGCGTGGCGTTGTTGATCATCTGGGTATAGCCATAGCGCTGCGCCTGCATGAGCGAGGTGCCAAGGCCGAATTCGGCATGTTTCCAGGCCCCCAGATGCACCTGAAGGACGCGCTGCCAGACCTTGTCGAAGACCAGATGCGCGCCGGCCTTGCGGGCATTGCCGATGACCGCCTGCACCATGTTCTCGATCTTGGCCTGGCGCTGGTAATGGGTGCGTTCCCATTCCTGGTCCGGTGCCCGGAAGGCGTGCCAGTTCGACGACAGCGCGCGGGTGTTGTCCTTGGTATAGGCGCCCTTGCCGTTGCCGAAGCTGATGATCCAGTCCTGGATCAGGTAGCGTTCGGGATCGGGCTGCACGTCGCAGGTGACGTCTTCGTAATGGGTGGCGCGCTTGCCCCGCGGTTCGAAGTAGTTGTAGCGGCGGCTGGCCGATCCGGCGAAGATCGCAGCGCCTGCCGCGCCTGAACCGACGGAACTGGAAGTGGCTACCATTGTCTCTCTCCCTTGTTGGTGGTTGTTCACTCGCACGAGCGATCGGGCCGGCCTTAGTGGCCCGATGAACCGGACGTGGTGGTGAACTTGTCGTAGAAGATCCGGTCGCTGTCGTAGTCGAGCATGAAGAGCGTGGGCGTCAGCGCGTCGATCATCGGGGGCGGTCCGCAGGCATAGACATCGCCCTGGCCGTCCAGCCCCAGATCCTTCAGCTTGCGCGACACCGCTTCGTGGACGAAGCCGCGTTCGCCCTGCCACACACCGTCATCGGGGGCGTGCGACAGCACCGGGATGAACTGCACGTCCGGGTGTCGGGCGCTGATCGCCGCCAGCTTGTCGAGGTGGAAGAGATCGCTTTCGGTCCGCGCCCCGTAGAAGAAATAGACCGGCCGGTCCTCGCCGCTTTCCAGATGGTCGTGCAGGATCGACCAGACCGGCGACATGCCCGACCCGGCGCCCACCAGGACCACGGGCCCCTCGCGGTTTTCGCGGCGGAAGCACATGCCGTAGGGGCCCGTCACCTTCACCTCTGCTCCGGCTCGGATTCCTCCGGCGTCGAGCTGGTTGGAGAATTTTCCCTCGGGGTATTTCTTGATGATGAAGCTGAGCTTTTGGGCTTCGCTCGGCGGATTTGCCATGGAGAACGAACGCGTGATCGTCTCCCCTTCTTCCGTGGTGACTGTGATGTCGACATACTGACCCGCCCAGAACTTGATCGGCGCATCCAGCTCGATCTCAACGCCGCGAATGTCATGCGTCAGCTTCTGGAAATCCGTGATCCGCCCCTCGAACGACTTGACGGGGATGGACTTGGACAGGACCTCTTCGTCGTAATTCAGCAGATCGATCGTCAGATTGTCGAAGGCCTTGGCCCGGCACATCAGGATCTGGCCGCTGTCGCGTTCGCCGTCGTTCAGCGCGAAGGTCGAATATTTCAGCATCTCGACCTCGCCGTCGATCAGCACGCATTTGCAGGCCGAACACTGGCCTTCCTTGCAGCCGTGCGGCAGCGAGATGCCCTGGCGGAATGCGGCGTCGAGGACGGTTTCATCCTCGTCCATCTCGAATTCCACACCCACGGGCTCCAGCCTTACGGTGTAAACCTCTCCCATTCTGTCCGGCCTCCCCGCCGTCAGTCCGGCAGCCTTTCGCTGCCACGGTCATGTTCTGGATGGGGCGGGGGCCGGGTCGCGGCCCCCACCGTCTGGCTTAGTTGCAGGCGTTGATCGTGAAGCCCTTGCGATATTCGGTGACGTGCGCCTCGCGCGCTTCCGGGGTCATCTCGCGCAGCAGCGTCAGCGGCGACAGAAGGGTGTGGCCGCGCACGTCATCCAGCGTCCACATGTCCTTGTCGTCGAAGCGCAGGTGCGGCTGCGGCGTCAGGGTCTTGCCGTCGTCGCGGACGAAGTTCAGATCCTTGATCGCATCGGCCAGATCCCAGCCGTGATACAGCGATTCCCATTCCCGCTTGCCCGAGAAGCGGCCCATAGCCGGCGTCGGACGGCCCTGGTATTCATCGGCGAACGCCTCGACGGCGGTCCAGCGGTCCAGTTCATGGCCGAAGGTGTGGACTTGGCCGTCGATCACGTCAGTCACCATGTCTTCGCGGATCAGGCACGGCACCAGGCACGACCAGCAGCGGTGCGGATAGACGTAGCCGACTTCTTCGTTGAAGGTGATGACCTTCTGGCCCGGCTTCGACAGTTTCGCATACCACTTCCAGAAATCGCCGAATTCGGCATACCAGCCCGGATACTTGTGTTCGAACCATTCGAAGTCCTTGTCGGTCTGGGCTTCGATCCGCCAGAAGTTGACCGGCCAGCCCACGGCGAAGAACTGCGCGACCTTGTGGACGTAGTTCTTCTTGGTGATGCGGTTCCAGGCTTCCTGCACGTCGTCGTGGTGCACCTTGATGCCGTATTTTTCCAGCGGCAGCATGTAGGTCCGATAGTAGTCCTCGAAGATCCAGCGGTGCCACATTTCCGCGTAGGATTCCTTTTCCTTGTCGCGGTTGGTGGTGCCGTATTCGATGAAGGTGCCGATGGCGGCATCGACGATGGCGTGGTTCTGCCAGAAGGCGTAGCGCAGGTCGCGTTCCAGAAGCAGGTGGTTCTCCGGCTCCTTCAGGGCGGCCATCAGCATCGAGTGGCCGTTGCCGATGTGGCGGCTTTCGTCCGACTGCACCGACAGGAACACGGTCGGCAGGGCATAGTCGCCATTGCGGGCGGCTTCCGACGGCATGGCCACAAACAGCGTGTTGGTGAAGGCGGTTTCCGCCACGACCGTCAGGTACATGCAGGCCGAGGTCATCACGTCGCCGGTGATGAAGCCTTCGCCGAACTGGCGGCCGATGGTGGTGGCATAGCACTTGCCGAAGGCTTCCTCGGTGATGTCGAAGCCGGCCGGGTCGATGTAGTTTTCCATGTACCACTTCTTCAGGTTCATCTGAATGGTGGAGTGGCGGAATTCATCGACCATCTGCATGGTGAAGCCGGTGCGCAGGTCTTCACCGGGGGCCAGTCGGGCCACCATCGCCATCGAACGCGCCGCCGAGATTTCCGGGAAGGGGATGATCGCCAGGAACAGCTTCATCCATTCGACCCAGCGCGGTTCAACGTTGCGGAACATGTCGCCGCGCAGCGCGGCGTCCAGCGCGCCGTAAACCCGGTTGTCCTTTTCTTCCTGCATCGGGAAGTAGGACCGCAGCACCTGCTTCATCGGGTCGCGCGGGGCCTTGGTGATCTTGTAGTCGGTGGGGAAGGTTGCGGCTTCCTGAACGTAGCTGGGGTTCCAGCCCAGGTCCGAGATCTTCTTCGTCGCTTCGCCGACCGAGATCCCGCGCTGCGCGGTGATCTTGTTAAGCGTCAGATGCGTCGTCATGCCATGAATCTCCTGATGTTGCCCGGCCGGGCAGGCGCCTGGCCGGTGGGCGGGAATGCCGCCCGGATGGGTCCGGCCTTGCGGGCCGGTGTCAGGTCACGGCAAAGGTTCCGGGTTACGGGGCCGGAAACCGAAGCGCGGCAGATCGTGCCGGTTCGGGGCCTCGTGTTCTCCTCCCAATCCTTCGTTCTTGTGGGGCCCCGTTCGGGAACCGCCTTATTATGCCGGGGATACATGCAGAACCGGTGCCCAAGGGGGCATGTCGGCGCAGTTTTTCCTGTATTTTGGATGTGGAATTTCCCAAGGCACAGATATGTAACGGTTTTATTTTTCCGCGTGTCGGCATCCCCGGGCAGCGGGCCCGGACAGCGCCGCGACACGATACGTTGCGTAACGTTACACCTGTCACACCACCCCGTATCGGCCGTTACGTCAACTGTAACGCGGCGGTCGTGCGTGCGGGGTTTCCGGCTGATTCGACCATGCTGAAGCGCAGAAAATCCCTGCGGCAGCGCGGCATGTAACCCTGTCGAACAGCTGTAATCCGGGCCTGGAACGAAACGTTACATCCGTAACGGAAAATCCGGGTTTTTGCCTTTGTAATCATTATGTTGCAGATACATCTTTTCTTCATGCAGGGGGGCGCGCCTGCTACGATCCCCTTCAGGCCGGGGCTTTCCCGGCATCTCCCGCAGGGGCTTTCCCAATGTCCGGTCCGCTTCCCCTTGATCATCAGACCTCTCGCGTGACCGCCCAGGCGATTGTGTCTCGCGCGCCGCTGGATGTGGTCTTCACCCTGCGCTTTCTTGGCCAAAGCCAGGAAATCCTGCACAGCCATTTCCGCAGCTTTCTGGAACGTCGGCTGGCCGAAGCCGGAGTGACGTCCGACACCCATCCGCTGCTTCCGTTCTTCATCGACAGCCACGCGGTCGAGCTGCGGGATTTCGTCGCGACCGGCGTATCGCTCGCGCGGCCCTTCCGGCTGGGCGAGATCGAGCTTCTGACCGGCGATGTCGAAACGCTGATGCGGGTCGACATCTGGGACGCGATCGCCAGCCATATCGACATGGCCGAGGCGCGCTTTGCTGAAGGCATTGCCCGCGTCGTCGCCACCTTGTCAGAGGCCGAGGCCGAAATCCGCGAAGGCCAGCGCAATGGATGATCCCCGGACCCTGCAGGTTGTGCTGGCCGAACAGTTCCGGCTGACCGCCGACCTTTGCATCCTGACCGGCGAATATCACCGCCTGCTGCAAAAGGTCGCCGCTGCCGGTTTCCTGCGCCAGATGGCCGAAAGCGGATCGCAAGCGGAACTGGCCGAGGCCGAGCGCGGCGAGATCGCTGCCGCGATGGCCGCTGAATCCTGTGAACTGCGCGTCAACGATCTTGAACAGCGGCTGGCCGTGCTGACGCGCGAACTGGCCGCCCTGTCCGAAGGACCACTGAGATGAACATGACCCTTTCCCCGCCCCTGCCTTCGACGCAATCGGCCTTGTTCGACGTGCTGGCGCGAAGCTGGCAGCTGGACGCGCCCGTCGCGGATGTCGTCATGGACCGGGCGGGCAAATGCGCCGGTTTTGCGCTGGCCGATGGCCGCGTGGCGCTGGTGCCGCTCGACGACCCGGAATCGGCGCTGAAGCGGATGCGGGTCGAGGCGGATTCCGGCCGCAGCATCATCCGCCCGCGTGAAAAGCCGGTCGCCGCCCCGATCCTGACCGATCCGCTGGCCGAAGGCGCGCCGCTGCTGGTCGCTTCGGGGTCGCTGGGGTTGATCGCCGCCAGCCGCGATGGCCGCATCCACCGCGTCACGCCGCGGGGTCAAGCCATTTCATTGACGCGAAAGGCCGAGCCGCTGTCCGCCATTGCCTCTGACGGGCAGGGGCATCTGGCCATCGCGCGTGACGGGCAGGTCAGCTTGCATGGCGAAGGCGACATGGCGCCGCTTTCCGGCCTGCTGACGCCCGGCGCGGCCACGGCGCTTGCCATTGCGCCCGATGGGCAGCGGATTGCGGTTCTGACGCAGAACGCGCTTTTCCTGTGGCGGCCGGGGGTCGATTCTGAACGCCATGCGGTCGGCGGCGGTCAGGCTTTGGGCTTTTCGCAGGATGGTGCCTGGCTTGCGGGCGCGAACGGGGAACAGGGCCTTTGGCTCTTGCGGCTGGCGGATGGGCAGGTGGCGCGGATCGGCAAGTTCCGCGCACCGCCTTCGTCGATCGCGTTCAGTGCAGCGGGGAATGCCGTCTTCGCCTCGGGTGCCTTCCGGGTTGCCGGGTGGTCGCTTGCCACGCCGCCCTTCGACTCCGAGGCAGAAGGCGCGCTTCGCACCGGGAAGCCGGGGCTTGTTCTGGTCGAACGCGTGGCCGCCCATCCGACGCGCGACCTGATCGCCTATGGCCTGGCCAATGGCGCGGTTGGGATCGCGCGCGCAGGTCAGGCCGATGACATGGCGCTGCGCAATGCCGATGGCGCGGCGATCACGGCGCTTGCCTGGTCGGCCGACGGCGGAACCCTGGCCATCGGCACGTCGACCGGCAATGCCGCGCTGGCGACGCTGCCCCCGCAACTTTTCAAATGATGAAAGGCAGACCCATGACCAACGCCCAACAGAAGCTTTCCGAGGAAGACATCAGCAAGGATGCATTCTTTTCACGGCTTGCAGAAATATCCGAACAGATGATCGCGGCCCACGGCAAGGATTTCGCCATGGGCACGCTGGTGCTTGCCGCGCGCTGGATCGCCAGCGACAAGATCAGCGGTTCGCCAGCGCGTCACTGAAGGCCGCAGGACCGGCGCCCCGGGGGCCGGTCAGCGTCCAGCGCATCTGGTCCAGCAGGATGTCGCGCGATTGCGCGGCAAAGGCCAGCAGGCGGCCCTTCGCAGGGTCCGCCGTGCCTTCGGCTGCGATCCGGGTCAGGTCGCTGTCCAGCCCGATGTCCAGAAGATGCGCCCAGGCACAAAGCTCATGCAGGCGATGGGTCACGAAATCCAGGCAATCGCGCGCCACCGGATTGGCGGGCCATTGGGCGGCGCCAGCCTGCCCGCCGCGCCCGAGGGAGGAACTATGAACCGCGCTGCCCAGAAGCGTCAGCACCTCGCGCCGCCAGCGGCCATAGTCGCTTTGATCGGAATGATCGAGGCCGATGGCGTACAGCTTTTCCGCCACGACGCGGAAGGCCCGGCCCCCGGCGATATGGCGGCGCCAGAATTCGTTCGCTTCTTCCGCCGTCCGGCAGGCAAGGAACTGCTGCGCGAGCTTGCGCCGCAGCAGCAGCGCCAGCAGCATATCCACATCCTCGGACACCGAACGTGCAAGTTGCAGGGCAGGGGTCGGCAGCCCGGACAGCACCAGAAGCCGCAGCGCGGCGATGCTTTCGACCATCCGCGCCCCAAGCACGTCCAGCGCGCGCAACTGGTCAGGCGTCAGCCGCAGCCCCGGCACCCGCGCCCCAACGGCCGCGGCCTGATGAAGGGCCATCAGCCAGATCAGCGCCTGATCGAACAGGCAAAGCCCGTCATGGGCCTGGCTATCGGGTTCCGGCGCCGCGTCTGGAAGGGGCCGGAACCCCGGCAGGCCCCCGATGCAATCCGACCAGACCTTGTCCAGGTCATGCCCCCGGGCCGACCACATCTGCCGAAGCCGCGCCGCCAGTTGCGGCGACATCTCGCGGTAGAACCTCTCTGGTCCGATCCGTTGATCCATCACCCGCTCCCAGCCCCAGATCCGAGGTGCCGATGACCATAGCCACCCGCCAGACGCAAAGCCAGCGCCAGTCCCTTGGGGTGCGCCAATTGCAGGCGATCGCGCTTCTGCACCTGACGAACGAGGGGTTGGGCGAGGAACTGGCCCGCCGCGCCTCGGCCAACCCGCTGATCCGGCTGCGCCTTCCGGCACCGGTGCAGTCAACCGATACCGATACCGCAGCCCCCGACAGCAGCCTTTACGACCACGTTCTGACGCAGCTGCGCCTGATCGTGACGACGCCTTCCGACCAGCACATGGCGGCGGCCCTTGTCGAGGCGCTGGACCAGAACGGCTGGCTGGATCGCCCGCTGGTCCAGATCGCGGCAGAGGCCGGGTGCGCCCTGCCACATGCCGAAGCCATCCTCACCCGCTTGCAGCACGGGATCGAGCCCACGGGCCTGTTCGCCCGCGATCTGGCCGACTGCCTGCGCCTGCAGGCCGACGAACGCGGCATCCTGACCCCGGCGATGCGCGGCGTTCTGGACCATCTGCCGCTGGTCGCCGCAGGAGGCGCGGCGGCAATCGCGCGGGCGGCGGGGGTGGACGTGGCGCAGGTGGCCGACTGTCTGGCGCTGATCCGGCGGCTTGACCCGCGCCCCGGTCTGGCCTTTGGCGGCGGCGTGGCGCCCACGCGCGCGCCGGATGTGATCGTGCGGCGCAGTCCTGAAGGCTGGCGGGTCGCGCTCAACCGTGCCAACCTGCCCGATGTCACGGTGTCCGCCGATGTCGGCGGGAACCCCGCCTTGTGTGCCGCCCGGGCCGAGGCCGAATGGCTGGCCAATGTGGTCGAACGGCGCAACCGCACGGTTCTGGCCGTCGCGCGCGCGGTCCTTGACCATCAGCGGGGTTATCTTTCGGAAGGTCCTGCGGGTCTGGTGGCGCTGAGCCGGACCGCCGTCGCCGAACGTCTTGGCCTTCACGACAGCACCGTGGGCCGTGTGGCGCGCGAACTTCTGGTCGAAACGCCGCATGGTCTTCGGACACTGTGCAGCCTCTTCGATGCCGGTCCGCAGGGGGCGCAGCAAAGCGGCGCGCCGGCCTGGGCTGCCGTCCGCTTCCGGCTGGGTCAGCTGATCGCCGCCGAAGATCCGGCACGACCGATCAGCGATGCCGCATTGGCCGAGACGCTGACCCGCGAAGGGAAGGCCCTTGCGCGGCGCACGGTCGCCAAGTTCCGCGATGAACTTGGCATCCCGCCCTGTGCCAGCCGCAAGCGGCTTCGCAGCGCCTGAGCGCCCTTCGGTTACGCCTTTCTGCCAGCGCGTTCCAGGGCCGCGTTCAGCCCGGCAGATACCGAAGCCTGAAATCCGGTCGCCTGCATCTTTTCAAGCGCCGCAGCGATCATGCCCTTGTAGTCGATCATCTCTTGCACGATGGCCGCGGCCGAACCGTCGGGGCCGGCAAAAAGCTGGGTCGCATCGCAAAGCAGGCTCTTGGCCGCTTTTTCCGCGAAGGCCGGCGCAAGGCCCTGCGCGACGGCTTCGGCCTTCAGCGCCTCGGCCAGAAGGGCAGGGAAGGCCGCCCCTGATCCGGTCAGCGCCGCGCAATAATCGATGTGGAATTCATCCGGCGCCTCGACCTCTTCGCCGCTGGCGGCGAAGATCGCCCGGACGACGGCCTTGTCGCTTTCGGACACCGCACCTTCGGCATACCAGGGGGTGAAGGATTTGCCGATGGCGGCGGCGGCGTTCGGAAGTGTCCGCACGATGCGGTCTGCCTTTGTCTGCGCGGCGATTGCGGCGCAACTCACCCCGGCCATGACGGAGATGGCAAGCTTGCCCCCAAGGTCGATGGCGATGTCACCGAACTGCTCGGGGCGGACCGACAGGATCACGACGTCGGATCGGTCCGCAAGTTCGGCGTTGTCGCGTGTCCAGTGGGCGGGAAGGCCCGCAAGACTGCCTTGCGTGCCCGACCGCGACGACAGCGTCAGCCGCGCCGGATCGACGACGCCAGCGGCCACCGCGCTGCGGACAATGGCGCTGCCAAGCCAGCCGTTCCCCCCGATGACGCCAAGGCGTTCTGATATGGCCATGTTCTCCTCCTTCGTTTTCGGGTTCCGCGACCGGCCAAAGGCTCAGGCGCTGCCGGGGCCCGTCTCGGGCGCGGCGATGAAATTGTGCTGGGAATGAAAACGCGCGATTTCCCGCGGGGCGGGGGCGACGCCGGTGTAGATCTGGACATAGGACGGGATGCGCGCCATCCGGGTGGCGATCGTTTCCTGCACCTGTATCGAGATATAGCCGATCTGGGTCAGATAAACGGTGCGGGCGCGGGTTTCCGCATCGACCCCGGAATGGCCCCAAAGGTGGAACATCTCGATCAGCGCCTCGATGCGGATGCGGTCTTCGGCGTGGACGCGTTCCATGATCAGCGCATCGCTTTGCGACCAGGACCGGATCGCGAATTCCAGACGGCTGTCGAAGGCCTTGTCGCCCAGAAAACAGCCGATGACGTTCAGCATCGCCTCTGCCTCCGACTCGGCGAAGGACTTGCAGGCGGCGATCATGCCGTCGCTGGTCCGCGAGGCCCACCGGTCCGCAAGCGCGGTCAGAAGCGACATCCGGTCTTCGAAATGCCAGTAGAAACTGGTCCTTGCGATTTTCAGGCGCTTCGACAGGGCCTGGATCGTGACGCTTTCGGCGCCGGACTCCACCAAAAGCGCATGCGCCGCCTCCAGCCAGACATCGCGAGATCCGCGCCAGCCGGACTCTGGAATACGGTCCTGTTTCATCTGAAAACCCCTGAAGCGAATGTCCTGCACTGTCATGGGGAAGCCCTCGGGGAAGATCAAGGTTTGCCGGGCGACGGGCTGCGGGTGTTCAGCGCCTGCAGCAGGGGCTGCGCCGCCGGGGGCCTGCGCCCGGCGGCCCCCGTTCACAGCGCGGCCATGATCTTTCG
>DJWG01000110.1 GCA_002440945.1 Rhodobacteraceae bacterium UBA6236
CCAGCGGCTCCAGCCCCCGGGCCTTCGCATCGGCCGCGCTCATCAGCACCAGCGCCGCCGCCCCGTCGTTGAGCCCCGAGGCGTTGGCCGCCGTGACCGAGCCCTCCTTCGCAAAGGCCGGCTTCAGCCCCTGCATGGCCTCCAGGGTGGCGCCGTGACGGATGTATTCGTCCTTGTCGACGACGACGTCGCCCTTGCGGCCCTTGATCGTCACCGGCGCGATCTCGTCGTCGAACCGCCCCGCCGTCTGCGCCGCCTCGGCCTTGTTCTGGCTGGCCACGGCGAAGGCGTCCTGGTCGCCCCGGCTGATCTGGAAGGCCTCGGCCACATTCTCGGCCGTCTGGCCCATGTGATAGCCGTTGAAGGCATCCCACAGCCCGTCGCGGATCATCGAGTCGATGAACTTGAGGTCGCCCATCTTCTGGCCGGCGCGCAGATGCGCCACATGCGGGGCGAGCGACATGCTCTCCTGCCCGCCCGCCGCAATGATCGCGGCATCGCCAAGCTGGATGTGCTGCGCGCCCAGCGCCACCGCCCGCAGCCCCGAGCCGCAGACCTGGTTGATGCCCCAGGCGGCCGATTCGATCGGCAGGCCGGCGTTGATATGGGCCTGGCGCGCCGGGTTCTGGCCCTGGCCGGCGCTGAGCACCTGGCCGAGAATGGTTTCCGACACGTCGGCCTTGTCGACGCCGGCGCGCTCGACGATGGCCTGCAACACCGCGGCGCCGAGGTCGTGCGCCGGGGTGTTGGCGAAAGCGCCGTTGAAGCTGCCGACCGCGGTGCGGGCGGCCGATACGATCACGACATTGGTCATGGCGGGTCCTCTGCTGGCCAGGTTCGCAGGCTGCGGGCCGCGGCGGCCCGTGCCGGTGTCCATGACCTAAGCGGACGCGCCCCAAAGCGCAATGCAAACGCTGTCGCGGGGCCCGCACCCCGCCGATCATGCCGCCGTGATCGCCCCCGCCGTTCCGGCGCGGCATCCGCCCGCGCGGAACCGCTCAGGCCCTGCGGCGGCCCCCCGCGCCCGGTTCCTGCGACCAGTCGGGCCGCAGCGTCGGGGCGGCGTAGTGGTAGCCCTGGAGGCAGTCGATCCCGGCCTCGATCAGCCAGGCCGCATCGGCGGCGCTTTCCACCGATTCGGCGACCGTGAACATGTCGAAGTGCCGCGCGATCGAGATCAGCGCCCGGGTGAGCACCTGATTGTCGGGATCGGTGGCGATGCCGCGGATGAACTGGCCGTCGATCTTGACCAGATCGAAGAAGAAATCGCGGAAGTAGCGGAACGCGGTGAAACCGGCGCCGAAATCGTCCAGCGCGAACGACACGCCACGGCCCTGCACCTCGTCCATGAAGGTGGCCACGATCTCGGGCACCAGCACGGCCGAGGATTCGGTGATCTCGAGGATCAGCCGTTCGGCCAGCGTCGGGCCGCGCGACAGGCCGGCATCGAGCGTGCGCCGCCAGTCGGGATAGCCGATCGAACGGGCCGACATGTTGACCGACAACCGCAGCCCCGGGTGGCGCACCAGCGCGTCGAACGCGCAGTCGAGCGCGATCATGTCGATGCGGCGCCCAAGCTCGCGCGATTCGACGGCGCCGATGAAGTCGCGCGCGGGAATCGGGCGGCCGGTTTCGTCGAGGATGCGGATCAGCCCTTCGTGGAAGGCGACGCGGCTGGGGTCGGCCGCCTGCATCACCGGCTGGTAGGCCAACCGCACCCGCCGTTCGGCCACCGCCCGCGCGACCATCTCGAGCGTGGCGCGGTCGCGCCGGTCGACGGCGGCGGCAAGCGGGCTTTCGGGCCCTTCGGCCAGCCCCTCGGGCGGCGGCACGGGATGCGGCATGAAAACCCCCTTCGGCAGGTGCCGCCACCCTGGCCCGCGCGGGCTTAACATTCCGTTGAATTTCGGATTTTGTGACAAGTGTCGCGACCGGAGGGGCCGATGTCCGAACGCTGTCCGTGGTGCGGGACCGACCCGCTGTATGTCGCCTACCACGACCACGAATGGGGCGTGCCCGAGCATGACCCGCGCGCGCTGTGGGAAAAGCTGGTGCTTGACGGGTTCCAGGCCGGGCTGGCGTGGATCACCATCCTGCGCAAGCGCGAGGGGTTCCGCGCCGCCTTCCGCGGCTTCGAGCCGGCCGAGATCGCGCGCTGGGGCGAGGATGACATCGCCCGCCTGCTGGCCGATCCCGGCATCGTGCGCTCGCGCGCCAAGATCGCGGCCACCATCGGCAACGCGCGCGCCTATCTCGCGGTTGAGGAGGCCGGCGGCTTCGCCGATTTCCTGTGGCGCCACGTCGACGGGCGCCCGGTGCAGAACGCCTTTCGCACCATGGCCGAGGTGCCGGCCGAAACCCCGCTGTCGCGCACGCTGTCGCGCGAGCTGAAGGCCGCCGGTTTCCGCTTTTGCGGGCCGGTGATCACCTATGCGTTCATGCAGGCGGTGGGCATGGTGAACGACCATGTCGTCACCTGCCACTGTCATGACAGGGTCGCGGCGCTGGCGGGCTAGGATCAGTCCTTCAGCACCCCGGTCTGGCGCGCGGTATGGATCGACAGCGCATCCATCAGCGCAGGCGACAGGCAATCGTAATGCGGAAGGCCGATTTCCGACAGGCGGGCGCGGACGCCTGCCATCGCTTCGGGGCGGGTGCCGCCCTCGATCACCGAGGACACGAACGCCGCGAACTGCGGCTCTTGCCAGCCGGCGTCGTCCGACAGTTCTGTATGGACGAAATCCAGCCCGTGGAAGGCATGGCGCGGGTTCTCGATGCGGCCGAACATGTGGACGCCGCAATCCCGGCAGGCATGGCGCTGGATCGTTGCGGCGGGGTCGACGATGTAAAGCTTTTCCTGCCCCGACACGACCGAAACCTTGTCGCGCGGCACCACCCCCACGACCGAGAACATCGCGCCCTTTGGCTTCCAGCAGCGGGTGCAGCCGCAGGCGTGGTTATGGGCGACGTTGCTGTCCAGCCGCACGACGACGGGGTTGGCATCGCACCGGCACTGAAGCGTCCCGCCGTTGAAATCGGACTTGCCCGGGGTGATCCCGTTGTCGATGGCTGGATGCAGTTTCACGCTCATTCTCGCCTCCCGGTTCTGGTGGGCGGAGTTAGCGCCGCCCGTCCTCCGGCGTCAACGAGTCGATGGCCCGGGCAAAACCGCTCAGGCCGGATCAGCGATCAGCGCCGCCAGAAACGCCTTCGCCTCGGCCCCGTCCCAGGCGGCATCGCCCATCAGCCGGGCAACCTCTTTGCCGTCACGGTCAAGGATCACCGTGACCGGCAGCGCCACGATCCCCATCTGGCCAGCGAGCTTCTGTTTCGGATCGCGAAGCTTCGGCAGATGGCTGACGCCGGTTTCCTCGAAGAAGCGGTTGATCTGCGGCACCGGGTTCCGGCCGGTCGCGATGGTGACGACCTGGAAGTCATCGCCGCCCATTTCCACCTGAAGCTTGTCGAGGCCCGGCATCTCTTTCCGGCAGGGTCCGCACCAGGTGGCCCAGAAGTTCAGAAGCACCACCTTGCCCTTGTAGTCCGCCAGGCTGCGTTCGGCCTCGGTTTCGTCCAGCAGGCTTTCTTCGGGAAGGGCCTTCGGCGCATCGGCAAGGATCAGCTTGACCATGTCGCCCTGTTTCAGTGCCGCAAGATCGGCTGCATTTGCACCAAGCGACAGCGCCGTATAAAGCACAAGTGAAGCCAGACCGCGCAAGACAACCTCCCGGAAAAGTCCATGACCCAGAACAGCACCCCGTCGACCACCGCCCAGAACGCCATGTGGGGCGGGCGCTTCGCCGCCGGGCCGGACGCGATCATGCAGGCGATCAACGCCTCGATCGGGTTCGACCAGCGGCTTTACGCCCAGGACATCCGGGGCAGCCGTGCCCATGCGGCGATGCTGGCCGCCACGGGTATCCTCAGCGATAGCGATGCGAGGGCGATCGGGGAAGGGCTTCTCACGGTCTTGTCAGAGATCGAGGCCGGATCGTTGCAATTCTCGGTCGCGCTGGAAGACATCCACATGAACGTGGAATCGCGTCTGAAGGAAGTGATCGGCGAACCCGCCGGGCGCCTTCACACGGCGCGGAGCCGCAATGACCAGGTGGCGACGGATTTCCGCCTTTGGGTGCGCGACCAGTGCGATGCGGCGATCACCGGGCTTCAGGCGCTGATGCGGGCGCTTCTGGCGCAGGCCGAAGCGGGTGCGGGTTGGGTGATGCCGGGCTTCACGCACCTGCAAACCGCGCAGCCGGTGACATGGGGCCATCACATGATGGCCTATGTCGAAATGCTGTCCCGCGACGTGGGCCGCTTCAGCGATGCCCGGGCGCGGATGAATGAAAGCCCGCTGGGCGCCGCTGCGCTGGCGGGAACGTCCTTCCCCATCGACCGGCACATGACGGCAGCGGCCCTGGGCTTTGACCGCCCGATGGCCAACAGCCTTGATGCCGTCAGCGACCGCGATTTCGCGCTGGAATTCCTGTCGGCCTCGGCCATCTGCGCCACGCACCTGTCGCGCTTCGCCGAAGAACTGGTGATCTGGTCCTCGGCCCAGTTCCGGTTCGTCGCGCTGTCGGACCGCTTCACCACCGGTTCGTCGATCATGCCGCAGAAGAAGAACCCCGACGCGGCCGAACTGATCCGCGCCAAGATCGGCCGGATCCTTGGCGCGACAGTGGCCCTGTTCACGGTGATGAAGGGCCTGCCATTGGCCTATTCGAAGGACATGCAGGAAGACAAGGAACAGGTCTTCGACGCCGCCGACACGCTGATGCTGGCCTTGGCCGCGATGGAGGGCATGGTCCGCGACATGACCGCCAACCGCGCCAATCTGGAAAAGGCCGCCGCTTCGGGGTTTTCCACCGCGACCGATCTGGCCGACTGGCTGGTGCGGGCGGCGGGCCTGCCGTTCCGCGACGCGCACCACGTCACCGGCAGCCTTGTGGCGCTGGCGGAAAAGAAGGGCGTCGATCTGCCGGACCTGACGCTTGAGGATATGCAGTCCGCCCATCCGGCGATCACATCCGAAATCTATTCGGTGCTGGGCGTCCACAACTCGGTCGCGTCGCGGCAGAGCTACGGCGGCACGGCGCCCGATCAGGTCCGCGCGCAGGTCGCGCGCTGGAAGGAGAAGCTGGCATGAAATATCTTGCGATGATCGCGGCACTGGCCGCGCTTGCCGCCTGCGGTGCCGATGGCCCGCCGAAGCCGCCCTCGAAATCGGGCGTCTCCATATCGGGCGAGGCGCGGATGGGCGCGACGGCGAAGCTGTGACCGACGCTTACGCCAGCGACCTTGCCCGGTGGCGGGCCGAACGCCTGGCGGCGTTGATGGCCGATGACGGCTGGATGAATCTGACTGACCGCGTTGAGCTGGATCGCCCCTGCGATGCCAGCGTCGGGCGCGATGCGGACAATGATCTGGTGATTACGGCGGGGCCCGCGCATCTGGGGCGGCTGGTGCTTGATGCCGAGGGCGCAATCCTTCGGACCCCCGGGGCCGACCTGCCGTTCCAGCCGGTGCCGGATGCTTTTCCCCGGCTGATCCACGAAGGATTGATGCTGGAAATCCACACCGTCGAAGGTCAGCCTGCGCTTCGCGTGCGTGACCTGGCGTCGGCTGCGCGGGCCGCATTTCCCGGTCTGCGTCATTTCCCAACCGATCCGGCCTGGGTGATCCGCGCCGAATGGGTGGCGCTTGACGAACCCGAAACCCTGACCATCGGCATGGTCAACGGCGCGGCGGATCAGGTGCGCCTGACCCACGTCGCGCGTTTCAGCCACAACGGGCAGTCGATCCAGTTGCTGCCGACCCATGTGAAGGGCGGCAAGCCGATGTTCGTCTTCCGCGACCAGACATCCCGCGACATGACTTATGGCGCCTCGCGTTTCCTCTTTGGCAGCGACATCGCCGGTGGACACATCACGCTTGACTTCAACCGCGCCATCAACCCGCCCTGCGCCTTCACCGATCTGGCGGTCTGCCCGCTTCCGCCGCCGGGCAATATCCTGCCTTTCCGCATCGAGGCCGGCGAACTGCGGCCCTGAGCCATGCGCGGCGTGCATGGCTGACCGCCGCGTCTGCCGAGGCGATTGAGCGATCAGGATCCGGCCGATAAGTCAGGATTCGACGGGAAAAGAGGAGACAGCGCATGACCAACGCATATGAGGATCGGATCAGGAACGCCGGGCTCCGGTCGCGGGTGGTGACTGCGGCCGAGGCGGCCGAGATGATCCAGGACGGCATGGTCGTGGGGATGAGCGGCTTCACCCGGTCGGGCGAGGCGAAGGCCGTGCCGCTGGCGCTGGCCGAACGCGCCAAGACCACGCCCATCAAGATCACGCTGATGACGGGCGCGAGCCTTGGCAACGACCTCGACAAGATCCTGGCCGAAGCCCATGTCACCGCCCGGCGCATTCCTTTCCAATCCGATCCGGGCCTTCGTCGTCTGATCAACGCGGGCGAGGTCATGTTCATCGACCAGCACCTTTCGGAAACGGTCGAACAACTGCGCACCCACCAGTTGCCGCTGCCCGATATCGCCGTGATCGAAGCCGTCGCCATCACCCGCGACGGGGGCATCATTCCCAGCACATCCGTCGGCAACTCGGCCTCGTTCGCGATCCTGGCGAAGAAGGTCATCGTTGAAATCAACCTCAACCAGCCGCTGGGTCTTGAGGGGCTGCACGACATCTACATCCCGACCTATCGCCCGAACCGGATGCCCATTCCCATCGTCGCCCCCGACAGCCGCGTGGGCCTGCCCTATATCCCGATCCCGCTGGAAAAGATCGCCGCCATCGTCGTGACGGAAAAGGCCGACAGCACCGCCACGATCAACCCGCCCGACGCTGACACCCGCGCGATTGCCGGCCACCTGATCGACTTTTTCAAGCACGAGGTGACCAAGGGCTATCTGGACCACCGGCTGAACCCGCTTCAGGCCGGGATCGGCACCATTGCCAACGCGGTGCTGCACGGCCTGATCGACAGCCCCTTCCATGACCTGAAGATGTATTCCGAAGTCCTGCAGGATTCGACCTTCGACCTGATGGACGCGGGCAAGATGACCTTCGCGTCCGGGTCGTCGATCACGCTGTCGGGGGCGAAATACGGCGATGTCCTGTCCCGGCTCGGCGATTTCAAATCGCGCCTGATCCTGCGCCCGCAGGAGATCTCGAACCACCCCGAAGTCGTGCGTCGTCTGGGCCTGATCGCCATCAACACCGCGCTGGAATTCGACATCTACGGCAACGTCAACTCGACCCATATCACCGGCACCAAGATGATGAACGGCATCGGCGGGTCGGGGGATTTTGCCCGCAACGCCTATCTGTCGGTCTTCGTGACCAAGTCGGTGGCGAAGGACGGGGCAATCTCGTCGGTCGTACCGATGGTCAGCCATGTCGACCATACCGAACATGACGTCGACATTCTGGTGACCGAAGTCGGACTTGCCGACCTGCGCGGCCTTGCGCCCCGCGAACGCGCCCCGCTGATCATCCAGAACTGCGTCCACCCCGTGTATCGCGAGGCGCTGATGGATTACTTCACCCGCGCCAAGGCGCTGGGCGGCCACACCCCGCATGTGCTGGAGGAGGCCCTTTCCTGGCATATCCGCCTGCGCGACACCGGCCGCATGGCCTGATCGGCGGTCCTTGGCGCATCGCGGTGGAATGCGCCGGAAACGGAACGCACCGGCGTGCTACCCTGTCCCTGACCACAGGAGGGAAACATGCCGGGAAAGATCCGCATTGGCGTTGGCGGCTGGACCTTCGATCCCTGGAAGGGGGCCTTCTACCCCGAAGGCCTGCCCACCCGGCGGGAGCTGGAGTTCATGGCAAGCCGCATGACCGCGGTCGAGGTCAACGGCACCTATTACCGCACCCAGAAACCCGACACCTTCGCCAAATGGCATGACGAGACGCCCGAGGATTTCTCCTTCGCCCTGAAGGCGCCGCGCTACGCCACCAATCGCCGCGTCCTGGCAGAGGCGGGCGACTCCGTGGATCGTTTCGTGAAGAGCGGCATCACCCGGCTGGGCGCAAAGCTTGGGCCGATCAACTGGCAGTTCCTGCCCACCAAGGCTTTCGACCCCGGTGACTTCGCCGCCTTCCTTGATCTGCTGCCGGCCGTTCAGGACGGGATCCCTTTGTCCCACGCGGTCGAGGTGCGCCACCCGTCCTTCGTGGTGCCGGAGTTCGTCGATCTGTGCCGGGCGCGCGGCGTAGCCATCGTCTGCGCGGGGGACAGCGACTATCCGCAGATCGCAGATGCCACCGCGCCCTTCGTCTATGCCCGGATCATGGGGACGCGCGCGGATGAGCCGAAAGGCTATTCACCCCGCGTCCTTGAGCAATGGGCCGACCGCGCCCGCACCTGGACGACAGGGCAGGGGGATGACGGTCTGCACCGCGTCGGCCCCGCCGATCACCACCGCCGCGATGTGTTCCTGTTCGTCATCAGCGGCGCGAAGGAGCGAAACCCCCTCGCCGCCCGCGCCCTGATCGAACGGCTGGAGCGAGATGCTTAGACCGTGTGCAGGTAAAGGTCGTAATCCACATCCGGGATCGTCCGCATGACCCGCGCGTATTCGGCGGCCTTGATGGCGCAGAAGGTGCGGTGCATGTCTTCGCCCAGCGCCTCTTTCAGGAAGGCGGAAGCCGTCGCGACCTCGATCGCCGCGCCCCAATCGGGCGGGATCGGGGGCGCGTCCTGACCATCGGCGTAGCCGTCGCCCTTGGTTTCCGGGCCGGGGTCGATCCGGTGTTTGAACCCGTGGCGGATGCCCGCCAGCACCGTCGCCGCCACCAGATAGGGGTTCGCGTCAACGCCTGCCGGGCGGTGTTCGATCCGCCGCGCCCGGATGTCGCCCGCCGGAATCCGCAGCGCGACAGAGCGGTTGTTGACCCCCCAGGTCGGGCTGACCGGCGCATAGGAGTTGGACGCGAACCGCCGCCAGCTGTTGGCATGGGGCGCGAAGACCAGCATCGATTCGCTCATCGTGGCGCGCAGGCCACCCAGCGCGTGCAGGATCCGGTCGTTCCAGATGCCTTCCTGGTTCTCGACAAAGACGTTACGGCCCGCATCGTCCTGCATCGAGACGTGGAAGTGCATCCCCGACCCGGCGTATTTCTCGACGGGCTTGGCCATGAAACAGGCGGTCACGCCGTGGCTTCGCGCCTGAAGCCGTACGATCCGCTTCAGCCGCATCAGGTCGTCTGCGGCCTGCATCACGTCTTCGCGGTAATGCAGCGTCAGTTCGTATTGCCCCGGCGCATATTCCGAAATCAGCGTTTCGGCCTTGATCCCGGCCTTCGCCGCCGCCGCGTAGATGTCGGAAAACAGCGGCAACATCCCGTGCAGGTGATCGACGGAATAAACCTCGGTCTTGTGGCTGCGGCGGCCGTCCAGCACATCGGCGGCGGGCTGCACATAGCCGTCGGCATCGCGTTCGTTGGACAGCAGGAAAAATTCCAGTTCGAACGCACCGGCGGGGTGAAGCCCTTCGGCAGCCAGCGCATCGACCTGACGTTGCAGGGCGTGGCGCGGGTCCGATGTCATCGGCTGACCGTCGAGCGTATACATCGACATGAACACCTCGCCGCGCGGCGGCTGGGTGTTGTGAAGGGGCTTGATCGTGCCGGGGATCGGCCAGGCGCGCAGATCGCCATCGCCCTGATCCCAGATCAGCCCGGTTTCGTGAACATCCTCGCCGCAGATGTCGAGGCCAAGGATCGAGATCGGCAGATGCCGCCCGCCCTTGTAGAAGGACAGAAGTTCATGCCGACGGATGATCTTGCCACGGCCGATGCCGTTCGCGTCATGCAAGACGATGTCGAAGGCTTCGATTTCCGGGTGCCGGGCCAGAAACTCCTCGGCCTCGGCAAGGGTTGATCCCGAGGGGCTGTGCAGGTCGGTCATTTGGGTCTCAGTCGAAAAGCTGGGTCAGGACTTCGTCGAAAGCGGCAACCAGACGGTCGATCTGGCGCTTCTTCGTCACCGGGCTGACCAGCATCATGTTGTGGAAGGGGGCGATCAGGCAGCCCCGGTTCAGAAGGCCGATGTGGATGGCGGATTCGAGTTCCGGCTGATGGGCCAGCGCGGCCTCGGCCCCGTTCTTCAGGGGGCCAGGGGCGCAGATGAATTCGACCCGGGCGCCCACGCGCACCACATGCCAAGGCGCGCCATGCGCGGCGATCACCTTGGAAAGCCCCCGTTCCAGCCTTGCGGCGCGCTTTTCCATATGGGCGTAGGCCTTGTCGGTCATCACCTCGGACAGGGTGGCGCGCAGGCAGGCGAACTGCATCGGATTTGCCGAAAGCGTCGTTCCCATGCCGGAATGGCCCGCAGGCCGCGTCGAATTGTATTCCGCGAACCGCCGCGCCACGTCGCCGGTCATCCCCCAGACGGCCGTGGGCATCCCGCCCGCCACGCATTTGCCCACCACGAACATGTCGGGCAGCAGGCCATGCACGCGGGTATAGCCGCCAAGGCCGGAGGAAATCGTGTGTGTTTCGTCGATGATCAAAAGAGCGCCATGCTGGAACGCCAGTTCGCGCAAGCCTTCGTGGAAGCCGGGCTGGGGCAGGACCATGCAGGAATTGGTCATCACCGGCTCGGTCAGGATCGCGGCCACATCACCGGCCTGAAGCAGCCGTTCGACCGAAGCGAGGTCATTGAATTCTGCCACAACCGCCGTCTGCGTCAGGTCGGCGACCTGCCCCACCAGCCCCTTGCGGGCCGCGGTCGCGCCGTTTTCCAGTTCCACCATCGTCTCATCGACGGTGCCGTGGTAGCAGCCGTTGAACACCAGCACCTTCGGCTTCCCCGTCACCGCCCGCGCCACGCGCAGGGCAAAGCGGTTGGCGTCGGTGGCGGTGGTTGCGATCTGCCAGCGGAAATCGCCGAAGGTTTCGGTCAGCAGATGCCCGACCTCAAGCGCATCGACGGTGGGCAGCATGTAGGTCAGCCCGCGCGTGGCCTGTTGGCGGATCGCCCTGGCCACGGGTTTGGGCGAATGGCCGAACATCGACCCGGTATCGCCCAGGCAGAAATCGTCGATCCCGAAGCCGTCCAGGTCGGTCAGATGCGCGCCGCCGGCCTTTTCGACCAGCATCGGGAAGGGCATCGACCAGTCCTTCATCCAGTGCATCGGCACCCCGTCCAGCCAGGACGCGGCCCCGGTCTTCAGCGCGGCTTCCGTCAGCGGGCGGACCTTGGCATAGCGGTGGGCTTCGCGGGTCGCAAAGGCCTGAAGCCGGTCGGGCGAAACGCCCCCGATCAGCGTGGCATGTTGCGTCATGATGGGATACTCCGGTTTGATCGGGCCGTTATAGCCGGAAGCGGGCCGAAAACGGAAGGGAATCCCGCGAAAGGGCGGTTTCGCGGATCAGACGACGTGAACGGCCGTATCCCATTCCTTGCATTGGCGCGCGAGAGGCTCGGGCAGCGGCGCATCGGTGAAGATCGCGTCGATTTCCGAAAGCGATCCGATCCGCACCGGCGCCGACCGGCTGAGCTTCGAGGCATCCGCCACCAGGAAGACCTTGCGCGATTGCTTGATGATGGCGCGGCTCACCCGCACTTCTTGCGCGTCGAAATCCAGAAGATCGCCGTCCAGATCCAGCGCCGAAGTGCCAATCACCGCGTGATCGACCTTGAAGGCCTGGATCGCCTGCGTCGTCAGATCGCCGATCAACCCACCGTCCGACCGCCGCAGAAGCCCGCCCGTCACGATCACCTCGCAGCTTTGGTTGGCGACAAGGATGTTGGCCACGTTGATGTTGTTGGTCAGCACCGTGATGCTGCGATGGCCCAGCAATTCGCGCGCCACCGCCTCGGTCGTGGTGCCGATGTTCAAAAGCAGCGAGGAATTGTCGGGGATCGCCTTGGCGCAGGCCCGCGCGATGCGGGTCTTGGCATCGGCGGCCATGGCGCGGCGATCTTCATAGCCGATGTTCGTGACGCCCGACGGCATGATCGCGCCGCCATGCACCCGATCAAGCTTTCCGGCATCCGCCAGTTCCGTCAGGTCGCGCCGGATCGTCTGCGCGGTGACGTTGAAGCGTTCGGCCAGATCATCGACGATCACGCGCCCCTCGGCCCGGGCGATGTCGAGGATTTCGGTCTGGCGGAAGCTTAGGGCCACGGGATCCTCCTGAGCGCGTCGGTTGGTGATTTCCGCAACGTAACAAGGTCGGGACGAAAGGAAAAGCGAACAAATGCGAACGCAACTTTGGGTATTCTGCGGCTGCGAAGGGTCTATTTCGCCAACGCAGAACCAAAAATGATCGTATAGAAGGGGAGTAATGCGTCAAAACGAAAATAAACGAAAACAAACCCTTTGACAAAGCCTGACCTCTTGCCCCTTATGAAAGGGGTGCCGGAAGGGGGTTCGATGTCCGCAGGTGGTCACAACGGGGCAGGCGTGGATGTCTTCGTCATTGGCGGCGGGATCAACGGCTGCGGCATTGCCCGTGATGCGGCCGGACGCGGGCTGTCGGTGGTGCTGGCCGAAATGCACGATCTGGCCTCGGCGACCTCATCCGCCTCGACCAAGCTTTTCCACGGCGGACTGCGCTATCTGGAATATTTCGAGGTGCGCCTGGTCCGCGAGGCGTTGATCGAACGCGAGACGCTTCTGCGCGCCATGCCCCATATCAGCTGGCCGATGCGCTTCGTCCTGCCCTACCACCGCGACATGCGGTTCGAAGGCGAAACGCCAACCTCGCGGCTTCTGTCGCTGGTCATGCCCTGGATGCGCGGCCGCCGTCCGGCCTGGCTGATCCGGCTGGGGCTGTTTCTTTACGACACTCTGGGCGGGCGAAAGCTGCTGCCCGGCACCACGACGGTGGATCTGCGCCGCGATCCGGCTGGCGCGGTGCTGAAGCCGAAGTTCGAGAAGGCCTTCGAATATTCCGATTGCTGGGTGCAGGATTCGCGGCTTGTGGTCCTGAATGCCCGTGATGCCCAGGCCCGTGGCGCCCGCATTCTGACGCGGGCGAGGGTGGTTTCCGCCGAACGGGGGGCGGGCGGCTGGATCGTCCATATTCGCCACGAAGACGGGCGCGAGGAACAGATCGCGGCCAAGGTCGTGGTCAACGCGGGCGGGCCGTGGGTCGAGGACGTGCTGAAGACCACGTTGCGGCAGAATTCGCCCGCCGGGGTGCGGCTGGTGCGCGGCAGCCATATCGTCACCCGGCGGCTTTACGACCACGACAAGTGCTATTTCTTCCAGGGCGAGGATGGCCGGATCATCTTCGCCATTCCCTATGAAGGCGATTTCACCCTGATCGGCACCACCGACAAGGACCATCACGGCGACCCGGCTCACCCCCGCTGCACCGAGGAAGAAGCGGATTACCTTTGCGACTTCGCCTCGCGCTATTTCCGCCGGCCGGTGACGCGGGATGATGTCGTATGGACCTATTCCGGCGTGCGACCGCTGTACAACGACGGGGCAAAGTCGGCCACCGCCGCAACGCGGGATTATGTGCTGGCGCTGGATGATCGGGCCGCGCCGCTTCTCAGTGTGTTCGGGGGCAAGATCACCACCTACCGGCGGCTTGCCGAACATGCGCTGGAAAAGATCCTGCCGTTCTTTCCCGGGACGCGCGGCGACTGGACCGCCGGAGTGCCGCTGCCCGGTGGCGATTTTCCGGTGGACGGCGTTTCGCGCCTGACCGCCGATCTGCGCGCGCGCTACCATTTTCTGACCGAGCCCTGGGCCGAACGCATGGTCCGCGCCTATGGAACGGAAGTGACCGCGATCCTCGGTCCGGCCCAGACACTTGATGATCTGGGCCAGGACTTTGGCGGCACCTTGACCGAGGCCGAGGTGCGTTGGCTCATGAAACAGGAATTCGCGCAAAGCGCAGAGGATGTGATCTGGCGCCGGTCCAAGCTGGGGCTCCGGCTGGAGGCCGAACAGGTCGCGGCGCTGGAACGCTGGATGGCAGTGGCCGCACCACGGATGGCCGAAGCGGTCTGAGGATAGGGTTTGGCCGGGTGCGAGGGGCGCCCGGTCGATGAGGAGGAAGCGCATGGCGCTTGAACTGCGGGGGGTGGCGAAGGTCGTGGCGGGCAAGACCCATATCCACGATACCGACCTGACCCTTGAAAAAGGCACGATGAACGTCCTCCTGGGGCCGACCCTTGCGGGGAAGACCACGCTCATGCGGCTGATGGCGGGGCTCGATGTGCCGACGCGGGGCAGCGTCCTGTGGCATAGCAAGGACGTGACCGGCCAGCGCGTGCAGGACCGTCAGGTGGCGATGGTCTACCAGCAGTTCATCAACTACCCCTCGATGACGGTCTACGACAACATCGCCTCGCCCCTGCGGCTGATGGGCCGCGCCCGGGGCGACATCGACGCCCGCGTGAGGCGCGTGGCCGAGATGCTGAAGCTGACGCCGCTTCTGGCCCGCAAGCCGCTGGAACTGTCGGGCGGCCAGCAGCAACGCTGCGCGCTGGCCCGGGCGCTGGTCAAGGACGCGGGGCTGGTCCTGCTGGACGAACCGCTGGCGAACCTGGACTACAAGCTGCGCGAAGAGCTTCGTCTTGAGATTCCGAAAATCTTCGAATCCTCCGGCGCGATCTTCGTCTACGCCACCACGGAACCCGAAGAAGCACTGCTTCTGGGCGGCAATACCGCCACGCTTTGGGAAGGGCGCATCACCCAGTTCGGCCCCACGCCGCAGGTCTATCGCCAGCCCGCCGACGCCACCACGGCCCGGGTGTTTTCTGACCCGCCGATGAATTTCCTGTCGCTGGCCAAGATCGGCAATCGCGTCGTTTTCGGCGAAGGCCAGCAGGCCCCTGCGGCGGGCGTGCTTCTGGATCTGCCGGACGGGCGCTACATGGGCGGATTTCGGGCCAACCACCTGTCCCTGGGCCGCCACTCCGGCGATGCCGTCGAATTCCCGGCCCGCGTCGCGGTGACCGAAATCACCGGATCGGAAACCTTCGTCCACCTGGATCACGGCGACCAGCGTTGGGTCGGGCTGATCGGCGGGGTGCACCGCCTTGCGCCGGGCGATGCGGTGACGGTCCATCTGGACCCGGCGCATCTATACGTCTTTGGCGAAGGGGGCCGGCTTGTCGCCCCGGCGCCCTATGCAATCGCGGCTTGAAAGGGGGCGGAAATGGCACGGATCACGCTTCAGAAACTGGCCCATAGCTACATGCCCCACCCGAAGTCCGAGGCGGATTTCGCCCTGAAGGAACTGAACCACGTCTGGGAGGACGGCCGCGCCTACGCGCTTCTGGGGGCATCCGGCTGCGGCAAGACCACACTTCTGAACATCATCTCGGGCCTTGTGCGCCCCAGCCAGGGCCGTGTGCTGTTTGGCGACCGTGACGTGACCGATGCGCCCACGGCTGAACGCAACATAGCGCAGGTGTTCCAGTTTCCGGTCGTCTACGACACGATGACGGTTGCCGATAACCTGGCCTTCCCGCTGCGCAACCGCGGCATGGACCCAAGCTATATCCACGCCCGCGTCCATCAGATCGCCCGCATGATCGGGATGGAGGAGGTGCTGAAGCGCAAGGCGCGCGGCCTGACGGCGGATGCCAAGCAGAAGATCAGCCTCGGCCGCGGCATGGTCCGCGAAGACGTGAACGCGATCCTGTTCGATGAACCGCTGACCGTGATCGACCCGCACATGAAGTGGGAGCTGCGGACCCAGCTGAAATCGCTCCACCAGCAGTTCGGCCATACGATGATCTACGTCACCCATGACCAGACCGAGGCGCTGACTTTTGCCGATCGGGTGGTGGTGATGCACGATGGCCGCGTCGTCCAGATCGGCACGCCGCAGGAACTGTTCGAGACGCCGGCGCATACCTTCGTCGGCTACTTCATCGGCTCGCCGGGGATGAACCTCTTTGACGCCACGGTTCAGGGGCGCTTTGCCACCGTCGCGGGCCAGCAGATCGACCTGGGGCTTGATTACGGCCGACCCACGGGCCGGGTGCAACTGGGCGTGCGACCGGAATATGTCGCGCTGAGCGAAGACCCCACCGGCCTGCCCGTGACCGTCACCCGGATCGAGGATGTGGGCCGCCACCGGATCGTGCGCGCCGAATTCGACGGCCGCCCCGTCAATGCCATCGCGCATGAAGGTCAGCCCGTCACGCCCGCGATGCGGCGGGTCAGCTTCGCGCCGGGGCATATCAACGTCTACGCCGACGACTGGCGCGTGCAGGGAAAGGCGGCCTGATGAACAAGACGGTCAACCAGAAGGCGTGGTTCCTGGTGCTGCCGGTGCTGGTGCTGGTCGCCTTTTCTGCCGTGATCCCGCTGATGACGGTGGTCAACTATTCCGTCCAGGACACCTTCGGGAACAACGATTTCTTCTGGGCCGGCTTCGACTGGTTCGATGAAATGATCCATTCAGACCGGCTGCATGCCGCGCTGGGCCGACAGGTGCTGTTTTCCGCGATCATCCTCGCCATCGAGGTGCCGCTGGGCATCTTCATCGCGCTGAACATGCCGAAGAAGGGCTTCTGGTCTTCCGTCACGCTGGTCTTGATGGCGCTGCCGCTGCTCATTCCNNTGGAACGTGGTGGGCACCATCTGGCAGATCTTCGGGCGGGTGGATATCGGGCTTCTGGGCCGGACGCTGTCAGCGTTGGGCATCGACTACAACTACACCAACGACCCGCTGGATGCCTGGGCGACCGTGATCGTCATGGATGTCTGGCACTGGACATCGCTGGTCGCGCTTTTGTGCTATGCGGGTCTGCAATCCATCCCGCAGGCCTATTACCAGGCGGCGCGGATCGACCAGGCGACGCGCTGGAAGGTCTTCCGCTACATCGAGCTTCCGAAGATGTCGGGCGTCCTACTGATCGCGATCCTTCTGCGCTTCATGGACAGCTTCATGATCTGTACCGAGCCCTTCGTCGTCACCGGCGGCGGCCCGGGCAACGCCACCACCTTCTTGTCGATCGATCTGGTAAAAATGGCGATCGGGCAATTCG
>DJWG01000003.1 GCA_002440945.1 Rhodobacteraceae bacterium UBA6236
GGCGCGGACGACTATCTGGTCAAGCCCTTCGATCTGGCCGAACTTTCGGCCCGGATCGGTTCGGTGGCGCGGCGCTATTCGGGCAACCCCAATCCCCTCATCATCCACGGCCCGCTTGAGGTCGATCTGGCGGCGCGGAGCGTCCGGCGCGATGGCAAGCCCGTGCAGTTGACGGCGCGGGAATGGGTGCTGTTCCAGGCCTTCCTGTCGCGGCCCGGGCAGCTTCTGTCCAAGGCGCAGCTTGAAGAAAAGCTTTACGCCTTCGATACCGAGATCGAAAGCAACACGATCGAGGTTCATGTGAGCCGCTTGCGCAAGAAACTTGGGGCCAGCGTGATAGAGACGGAACGCGGCCTCGGCTACCGGCTTGGCGCCGCATGAGACCGCCGCGCAGCCTTGAGGCGCGGATCGCGCTGTCGGTCGGGCTTCTTCTGACGCTTTTGTGGATCGCGGCGGCTTCGGTCACGGCGGTGGTCCTGCGCCGCGAGATGGATCAGGTGTTCGATTCGGCCCTGCAGGAAACGGCGCAACGGCTCTTGCCGCTGGCCGTGCTCGACATCGTCGGTCGCGAAGAGGACGGGATCACCCAGCGGCTGGCCGCGATCCGCGATCACGACGAATATTTCACCTATATCGTCCGCGACGATGCCGGCCGGGTTCTGTTGCAGTCGCATTCCGCCGATACCACGATCTTTCCGGCCTGGGACGGGACGGGGTTCCGGCAGACGAAAACACACCGGCTTTTCAACGACGCGGCGCTGCGGGATACGGTGCGGATCACCGTGGCCGAACCGCTGGACCATCGCCGGTCGATTTCCCGAGAGGTGCAGATCGGGCTGGGCCTGCCGCTTCTGGTGGTCATCCCCCTGGCGCTTGGGGCCATCGTCTGGGCGGTCCGGCGCGGGATCGCGCCGCTCAGGCGGTTCCGGGCGCGGCTTGAGGCCCGCAGCGCGCGCGATCTTTCACCTGTGCCAGCGGGCAATCTTCCGGCGGAAATCGGGCCTTTGGCCACGGCGCTGAACGCGCTTCTGGACCGACTGAAGGCGGCCTTCGACGCCGAGCGCAGCTTTGCCGCCAATGCCGCGCATGAGCTTCGGACACCGCTTGCCGGGGCCATCGCGCAGGCGCAGCGGCTGCGGGCGGAAACCACGGACGGGGTCGCGCGGCAAAGGGCGACGGAAATCGAGGCCTCGCTGAAGCGGCTCACGCGTATTGCCGAGCGGCTCATGCAACTGGCCCGGGCCGAGGGTGGGCCGCTGCGCCTTGACCGCGCGATGGACCTGCGCGACGTGGCGCGGATCGTGCTGTCGGACCTGTCGCGCACGGTCGATCCGGCGCGCATCGTCACGCAGCTGCCGGATCTGCCGGTGCTGTCCGATCTGGACCCGGACGCTTTCGGCATCCTGTGCCGGAACCTGGTCGAAAACGCGCTGCGTCATGGTGCGCCGGATGCGCCGGTCGAGGTGACGCTGGAGCAGGATGGAACCTTCCGGGTGGCGAATGAAGGGCCGGTCGTGCCACCGGAGGTGCTTGCCCGTTTGACTGAACGGTTCGAACGGGGCGGGGCGGGGTCTGAAGGCAGCGGGCTCGGGTTGGCGATCGTCGCGGCGATAGCGGAACGGATGTCCTCGCGGCTTCGGCTTTCTTCCCCCCGGCCGGGGCGGGCTTCCGGGTTCGAAGCCGCGTTGCGCCTGCCGCTGGCTGAAGGCTGAGGTTACTCGGGCGCGCTGTCTTCTGCCGCAGCCTTCGGCACGTCGGGCGCGCCTTCGGCCCGGTCGCGGTGAAGCGCGGCGCGGCCAAGCAGCAGATAGGTCGTTGGCGTCGTTCCGACGATGAAGATGCCCAGCAGCAATTCGTGCAGCACGGGCCGCGATTCCAGCCACGAAAACAGCATCATCGACCCCAGAAGGATCGCGCCGACGCCCCAGCTTGTCCCCAGCGTGGGGGCATGGAGCCGGTCGTAGAAGGACCGGAGCTGCGCCAGCCCGATGGTGCCCAGAAGCGCCAGACTGCTGCCGGCGACCACCAGAAAAGCCACCGGCAGCGCCAGCCAGAGGGGAATCTGCGCGAGATGGTTCATTCGATGACCTCGCCGCGCAGCAGGAACTTGGCCATCGACACGGTGGTCACGAACCCAAGCGCACCGATCACCATGGCGGCTTCGAAGAAGAACAGGCTTCCGGTGCGCATTCCGGTGACCAGGAACAGCAGCATGGCGATGACGTAAAGGGAATCGAGCCCCAGCACCCGGTCCTGCGCCCTGGGTCCGCGCAGGACCCGCAGGCAGGAGAGGCAGGCGGCGAAGCCCAGGGTGATCTGGGCGTAAAGGAACGCTGCGGTCAGGAGGATTTCGCTCATTGGAAGATCTCCAGCAGGGGGGCCTCGTAGCGGGTGCGGATCTCGTCGCGCTGGGCATCGGGGTCGACAAGATCGAAGATGTGCAGGATCAGCACGCCGCTTTCGCGGTCATGCTCGATCCAGGCGGTGCCGGGTGTCGCGGTGATGATCATCGCGAGGATGGCAAGACCCGTGGGATCGCGCAGTTCGAGCGGGATGCGGATGAAACCCGACCGCCGCGTGCCGCGCCGCCCGTTGGTCAGGATCAGCCGCGCCACCGCGAGGTTCGACATGAGGATGTCCCAGGGCACCAGCACCGAAAGCCGCAAGGCCGGGGTCCAGTGCCGGATGTGGGGCCGCGCGGGGTGAAGTTCGCCCATCAGCCAGCCTGCCACCAGCGCGATAAGAGTGCCAAGGACCAGATGCCCCAGCGTGAACCGCGTGAGCAGAAGCCACATGCCAAGCAGCGCCACCGACAGGATCGGATGGGGAACCAGCCGGATCATGGCATCACCTCCGGCTCGACCGCGACGCGGGGGGCGCCGATCATGCCTTCGACATAGGCCTTCGGGTGTTGCAGCGCGTGCGCGGTTTCGGTCAGATAGGTCATGGTGTCCTGCGCCTTGACGGTCATCAGGATGCCCATGCCGACCAGCGCGATCACCGGCGCGATTTCCAGCGCCAGCACCTTCGGAACGGTCGTGTCCACCCCCCAGAAGGTCTGGATGCCGATCCGCACCAGCCCGATCAGCGTGGCAAACCCGGACAAAAGCAGCAGCGCCATGAAGCCCCAGAGCGCGGCCGGCAGATCGACCTGGGTTTCAAGCGCGCCCGAAAGGATGGCGAATTTGCCGATGAATCCTGAAAGCGGCGGCAGCCCCGCCAGGACCAGAAGGCAGGCGCCGAAGCACAGGCCAAGGACCGTCATCGTGGCGGGGATGGCGAGGCCCATTTCGGGATTGGCGTCGTCGTCCGTATCCTCAAGCCCCCAGGCATCGGCGGTGAGCGCGAGCATCGCGGCGATGCCGCCTTCCTCGCGGCTCATCGGTTCGATGAGGAGGAAAAGCGCGCTGACCGCGAGGGTTGAGCTGACAAGGTAGTAAAGCGCGCCCGCAAGCATCACCTCGCTTCCGCCCGCCAGCGCAAAGCCGGTCACCGCCAGAAGCGTGCCCGACGAGATCAGCACCAGATGCGCCGCCATCCTCCCCAGCCCTTGCGACGCGAGGACGCCGAGGAAGCCGAAGACCACCGTCGCCATTCCGCCCGCGATCAGCACCCCCGAGCCAAGCCCCGCCGAAGGCCCGGCCTCGGGGCCGAACAGCATCAGCGACAGCCGCATGATGACATAGATCCCCACCTTGGTCATGACCGCGAACATCGCCGCAACCGGCGCGGCCCCAGCCATGTAGGTGGTGGGCAGCCAGAACGACAGCGGCCAGATCCCCGCCTTGATCAGGAAGGCAAGCCCCAGCACCGCCGCCCCTGCGTGAAGAAGCGGCAGGTCAGCTTCGGGGAGGGTCGGGATCAACGCGGCCAGATGCGCCATGTTCAGCGTTCCGGTAACGCCGTAGATCAGGCTGACGCCGATCAGGAACAGCAGGGACGCGGTCAGGTTGATGGCGATGTAATGCAAGCCAGCGCGCACCCGAAGCTGGCCGGTTCCATGCAGAAGAAGCCCGTAGGAGGCCGCCAGCAATACCTCGAAGAACACGAAAAGGTTGAACAGGTCGCCGGTCAGGAAGGCGCCGTTCAGGCCCATGAGCAGGAACTGGAACAGCGAATGGAAATGCTGGCCCTGCTTGTGCCAGCCGGCCGCCGAATAGATCAGCGCCGGGATCGCCAGAAGGGCCACCAGCACCAGCATCATCGCCGACATGCGGTCAAGCACCAGAGCGATGCCGAAGGGCACCGCCCAGTCGCCCAGAAGGTAGAAGCCGATGTCGCGGCCCCCGGCCAGTCCATCGCCCTTCGCCTCGCTCAGAAGTTCGATGGCGACGAACAGCAGCGAGACTGCCGAGGCGATTCCAAGGCCCAGTTTCGCGCGCCGCTGCTTTTCATGGTAAAGCAGCATGACCGCCCCGGCCAGGAAGGGGATCAGGATCGGCGCGATGATCAGGTGTTCGGGCGTGGGCATCAGCGGTCACGCTCCTGTCCGTCGACATGGTCGGTGCCGGTCAACCCGCGCGAGGCCATCATCACCACCAGAAACAGCGCCGTGGTGGCAAAGCTGATGACGATGGCCGTCAACACCAGCGCCTGCGGCAGCGGGTCGGCATAGACATCGGGGTTGACGAAACCGCCCTTGGGCATGATCGGCGGGCGGCCCACGGTCAGCCGTCCCATCGAGAAGATGAAAAGGTTGACCGCATAGGACAGCAGGCACAGTCCGATGATCACCTGGAAGGTGCGCGGCCGGAGGATCAGCCAGGTGCCCGAGGCGGTGAGGATGCCGATGGCCAGCGACAGGACGAGTTCCATCATTCAGCCGCCTGTTCCGAAGGTTGCGTTTCTTCCTGCTGCCGCGCCCGCGCCGAACGCAGCGACTGGTGCGCGATCGCGATCAGCATCAGCACTGTCGCCCCGACCACCAGCGCGAAGACCCCCAGATCGAAGGCCATGGCGGTCGCGGTGGGGACGGGGCCGATCAGCGGCAGGGTGACGTATTGCGCGTGCGCGGTCAGGAAGGGATAGCCGAACAGCCAGGCCCCCATGCCCGTGGCCCCGGCGATCAGAAGCCCGGCGCCCATCCAGCGGATCGGCAGGACAACAAGCCGCGCCTCGATCCAGCGGACGTTGGTGGCGATGTATTGCAGCAAAAGCGCAATGGCGAGCGTCACGCCCGCGGAAAAACCGCCCCCCGGCAGGTCGTGGCCGCGGAAGAAGAAATAGGCCGACAGCACGATCATCACCGGGAACATCCACTGCATGATGACGGAAGGCACGAACATGTAGTCCTTCAGCGCCAGCGCCTCGACCGCCTGCTGTTCGGGGTTGCCGCGGCTTTCGGTCGCCGGACGGAAGCGGCGCAGCAGCGCGTAGACGCTGAGCGCCACGATGGCCAGGACGGTGATTTCGCCCATCGTGTCGAAGGCGCGGAAATCGACGAGGATCACGTTGACGACGTTGGTGCCGCCGCCTTCGTGGTAGGCGTTGCGCAGGAACCAGTCGCCGATGTTGGTGATGGTGGGGCGCGTCATCACGACATAGGCCACCGCCGAAAGGCCGATCCCCATGACCAGCGCGATGCCAAGGTCGCGGAAGCGCCGGAACCGGGCGGCGGCAAGGTTGTCGCCGGCGATCTCCTCCTTGCGTTTGGGCAGCCAGCGCAGGCCCAGAAGCAGAAGCACGGTCGTGGCGATTTCGACCAGAAGCTGCGTCACGGCAAGATCGGGGGCAGAGAACCACGCGAAGGTCAGGCAGGTGATAAGCCCCGCGCCGCCCAAGAGCACCAGCGCCGCGAAGCGGTGATACTTGGCCATCCAGGCCGCGCCGATGGCGCAAAGCGCGCCCACCGCCCACATCACGGCAAAAGCCGGGTCCAGGAGCGTCGTTTCAGGCTGCGGAGCAAGCCGGAAACCACCCCAGAGCGTCGCAAGGGCGGCGGCGATCGTCGCCAGCACCACCAGCCGCAGCTGCGGTTGCAGACGTTCGGTGCCGAACAGCCGGTGCAGGAGGCGCGGCCATTTCCAGCTCAGCTCCAGCAGCGTGCGTTCGAACATCTTCTGCGCCCGCAGACGGTGCAGCAGCGGCGGACCTTCGGGCCCGTCCGAGATCTGCCGCGCAAAGACCAGATACAGCGCGGCGCCCAGGATCATGGCCAGGATGCTCATGATCATCGGGGTGTTGAAACCGTGCCAGAGCGCGATGCTGAAATAGGGCGTGTCGGGGCCCAGCACCGATTGCGCCGCCATGTTCAGGATCGGCCCCAGCGACAGGCCGGGAATGATCCCGACGATAAGACAGGTCAGCACCAGAAGCTCGACCGGGCGGCGCATCCAGGGCACGGGTTCGTGCGGCTCTTTCGGCAGGCCGACCGGGGCGGGGCCGAAGAAGACGGTCATGATGAAGCGCAGCGAATAAGCCACGGCGAAGATGCTGGCCAGAAGCGCGAGGTAGGGCAGCGCGTTGTCCAGCCAGGTGCCGTTGTGCCACTCGACCGCCTCGGCGAAGAACATTTCCTTGGAGAGAAANNTCGGCGAAGAACATTTCCTTGGACAGGAAGCCGTTCAGAAGCGGCACCCCCGCCATCGCGGCCGAAGCGACGATGGCGAGCGTGCCGGTATAGGGCATCAGCCGCATGAGGCCCGACAGCCGCCGCATGTCGCGGGTGCCGCTTTCATGGTCGATGATCCCCGCCGCCATGAAAAGCGACGCCTTGAAGACCGCGTGGTTGGCGATGTGGAAGATCGCGGCGACGATGGCGCCATTGCTGCCGATCCCGGCCAGCGCGGTGATGAGGCCAAGGTGGCTGATCGTCGAATAGGCCAGAAGGCCCTTCAGATCATGGCGGAACAGCGCAATGAGCGCACCCAGAAGCAGCGTCGCCATGCCGGTTCCTGTGACGGCGAAGAACCAGGCCTCGGTTCCGCCAAGCGCGGGCGAGAAGCGGATCAGCAGGAAGACCCCGGCCTTTACCATGGTTGCCGAATGCAGGAAGGCCGACACCGGCGTCGGCGCGGCCATGGCGCCGGGCAGCCAGAAATGGAAGGGGAACTGCGCCGATTTGGTGAAGGCCCCGATCAGGAACAGGACCAGCACCACCAGATACATCGGGTCGGACCGGATGATCGCGCCCGAGGCAAGCACCACGTCCAGATCGTAGCTGCCGACGATCTGACCAAGGATCAGCATTGCCGCCAGCAGGCAGAACCCGCCAAGGGCCGTGACGATCAGCGCCATCCGGGCCCCGTCGCGGGCGGCGGGGTTCTGATACCAGTAGCCGATAAGCAGAAAGGACAGCAGGCTCGTCAGTTCCCAGAACACCACCAGCATGATGATGTTGCCCGACACCAGCATCCCCACCATGGCGCCGGTGAAGGCCAGAAGGAAGGCGTAGAAACGCGGCACCGGATCGGTCTTCGCCAGGTAATAGCGCGCATAGATGACGACCAGCAGCCCGATCCCCAGCACCAGCCCCACGAACATCCAGGCGAAACCATCGACCCTGAAGCTCAGGTTCAGGTGCAGGACGGGAATCCACTCGATCACCGCGCGCAGGATCTTGCCTTCGGAGATCGGCGCGTAAAGCGCCCCGACCGTCGCCAACCCGGCCATCATGACCAGCGCCGCCAGCCAGGCGGCGGCGTTGCGGGCGTTCACGGAAATCGTCGATGCAGCGACCGAACCGACAAAGGGCAACAGGATGAGGATCAGGAGAAGGTTCTGTTCGATCATGTTGCCGGTATGTCTTGTCCCATATGGTTTCTGCTTTGCTTCCGGCAGGGCGCCGCACCCCCGCTTGCCGCCCTGGTCGCGCAAGGTGGAGGGGGCGGAACCGATGCCGGAAGGTCGAGCCCCAAAGTGAATTGCTCCGGGGGGCAAGATCAACCCCGGCAGGATAAAATATTCGCGGGTTCAGGGATTTCCGCGATGATTTTCAGACCTGGTCGCGGTGCCGGCGCGCAAAGCGGGCCAGGGGGCCGAAAAGCAGCGCCAGCGCGACAAGGGCGATCCAGCCGATCCCCTCGCGCGTGCGCTCTGCACCGGTGGGAAGCGTCAGGCTGCCGATGCGGGGCCAGAATATCGTCAGGTAGCCATCGGGTTCCGCAAGCAGGGCCTCGTCCACGGTATCGACCTCAAGCATGACGCCGGGCATCGGGCCGACCCCAAAGCGCGATCTAGCGCGCCATGCCCGGACCCTCCGCGCGGACGATGGCCGCCATCCGGTCGGGGTAGATGTCTGCGGGACCAAGATTGCCGGTCCGGTCCTCCCGGGGCAGCGCGGCGACGACCCGGCGCATGGCCTCTTTCGCGGCGGTCTGGTTGTAAAGGTTGCACATCGTCAGAACCCCGGCCGATCTTGCGCTGCCTTGCCAGACTAGCACCGGAAATAGCGCCCGGCGCCACAGCAAATTTTCGCATCCACTTGAAGGCACGGGCAGCGTTACCCACGTCGATAGGACTGGGCTGGAACCAGTGACGATCAAGGACGTTACCCAAACGAGGCCGAGGGTTCGGCTGATGACTACCACCTTCACAGTCATGATGTCGCTGCCGCTGCTAGGCGACTCTGCAAGGTAAGGGCAGAGATATGGAGATTTTTACCCGCTACTCGGAAACCTACGACCGGCTGAGAACCGAAGAGATGTCCTTGCAGGACTATCTGATCGGATGCCGGGAAGACGCCTCGATGCGCGCCACCGCCGCCGAGCGCATGATCAAGGCCATCGGCAAGCCCGAACTGGTCGACACCAGCAAGGACCTGCGGCTGGGCCGCATCTTCCTCAACCGCACCATCAAGCGATACCCGGCCTTCCGTGACATGTACGGGATCGAAGACACGGTCGAACGGATCGTGGGCTTCTTCCAGCACGCCAGCCAGGGGTTGGAGGAGGCGAAGCAGATCCTTTACCTTCTGGGCCCGGTGGGTGGCGGCAAGTCGACGCTGGCCGAGATCCTGAAGCGGCGGATGGAGGATGAACCGATCTATGTCCTGAAAGCCGGGGACCGGATCAGCCCTTTGTTCGAAAGCCCGCTGGGGCTTTTTGATGTCGAAGGCTTCGGCGACCTTCTGCAGGACAAATACAACATTCCCAAGCCGCTGCTGAAATACCCGCTGTCGCCCTGGGGGGTGAAGCGGTTGCAGGAGCTGGACGGCGATATCTCGAAGTTCTCGGTCGTGAAGATGTATCCGTCGATCCTGCGCCAGATCGGGGTAACGAAGACCGAACCGGGGGACGAGAACAACCAGGACGTCTCGGCCCTGACCGGCAAGCTTGATATCCGGCAGCTTGAACATTTCAGCCAGAACGATCCCGATGCCTACAGCTATTCGGGCGGGCTCAATCGCACGACGCAGGGGATGCTGGAGTTCGTCGAGATGTTCAAGGCGCCGATCAAGGTGCTGCACCCGCTGCTGACNNACCGCGACCCAGGAAGGCAACTACATGGGGACCGAGAACATCGGCGCCTTCCCCTACCAGGGGATCATCGTCGCGCACTCGAACGAAGCCGAATGGCAGCAGTTCAAGGGCAACCGCAACAACGAGGCTTTCCTTGACCGCATCACGGTCGTGAAGGTGCCCTATTGCCTGCGGGTGACGGAAGAAACCCAGGTCTATGAAAAGCTGATCGCCAACAGTGCGCTGAAGGATGCACCCTGCGCCCCCGAGACGCTGTCGATGATGTCGCGGTTCAGCGTCCTGACGCGGCTGCGGGAACACGAAAACTCGACGGCCTATTCCAAGCTGCGGGTCTACGACGGCGAAAACATCAAGGAAACCGATCCCAAGGCCAAGTCGATCCAGGAATACCGCGACAAGGCCGGGGTGGACGAGGGGATGACCGGCATCTCGACGCGGTTCGCGTTCAAGGTGCTGTCGGAAACCTTCAACCACGACACCGCCGAAATCGCGGCTGACCCGGTCCACCTGATGCACGTTCTTGAACAGACGATCCTGCGCGAACAGTTCCCCGAACAGGTTCAGGACCGCTACCTTGAATTCGTGAAGTCCGAGATGACGCCGCGCTATGCCGAATTCATCGGGGAAGAGATCCAGAAGGCCTATCTGGAAAGCTATTCCGACTATGGCCAGAACCTTTTCGACCGCTACATCGCCTATGCGGACGCCTGGATCGAGGACCAGGATTTCAAGGATCCCGACACCGGCCAGATGTTCAACCGCGAGGTGCTGGAGAAGGAGCTTGAGAAGATCGAAAAGCCCGCCGGCATCGTCAACGCCAAGGACTTCCGCAACGAGGTGGTGAAGTTCGTGCTGCGCGCCCGCGCGGAAAACGAAGGCAAGAACCCCGATTGGCACAAATATGCCAAGCTCCGCCAGGTCATTGAAAAGCGGATGTTTTCCAAGGTCGAGGATCTGTTGCCGGTCATCAGTTTCGGCGCCAAGAGAAACCGCGACACGGATGAAAAGCATGCCGAATTCGTCGATAGGATGGCATCAAGGGGGTATACGCCGCGACAGGTGCAGCGGCTGGTTGAATGGTACATGCGCGTGAGCAAGGCAGGCTAGGCGGTAAACAGCCATGACGCAGTTCATCGACAGGCGGCTCAATCCCACGGGACGCAGCCTTGGCAACAGAAGCCGCTTTATCCGGCGCGCCCGTGCCGCAATCAAGAAGGCCGTGGACGATTCCGTCCGCTCCCGAAACATCGTGGATGTCGATCAGGGCGAACATGTCGCGATCCCCGCAAGCGACATCCACGAACCGACCTTTCACAACGCCGACCGTGGCGGAGCGCGGGAACATGTCCTGCCCGGCAACAAGACCTACCGGGCGGGCGACCGCATCGACAAACCGCCCGAAGGCGGTGGCGCGTCGGGCCGGGAAGGCGCGGCGGACGGCGAGGCCGAGGATGATTTCCTGTTCGCGTTGTCCCGGGACGAATTCCTTGACCTGTTCTTCGAGGATCTGGCGCTGCCCGACCTCATCAAGCGCAGCCTGAAAAGCAGCGAAATCATGCGGCCGCGCCGGGCCGGGCTTTCTGTGACCGGAGCGCCTGCCAACCTCAGCGTGATGCGGACCATGCGCAATGCCATCGGGCGCCGCGTCGGGCTTCGCCGTCCCGCCAACCGCGAGGTCGAAGACCTGCGGAGCCACATCGCAAGCCTTGAGGCCGCGCGGCGGAACGACGCGCCCGACAGCGATGAGTTGAAAAGTCTGCGGGCAGAGCTTGACCATCTGGTCGCCCGACAAAAGCGAGTGCCCTTCCTTGACCCGGTCGATGTGCGCTACCGTCATTTCGAGATGAAGCCGGAACCGACAGCGAACGCCGTGATGTTCTGCCTGATGGACGTCTCGGCCTCGATGGGGCAGCGCGAAAAGGACCTGGCCAAGCGGTTCTTCGTGCTTTTACACCTGTTCCTGAAACGGCGCTATGAAAAGGTCGATCTGGTCTTCATCCGCCATACCCATCTGGCAAGCGAGGTCGATGAACAGACCTTCTTCTATTCCACCGAAAGCGGCGGCACCGTGGTCAGCAGCGCGCTGGTCGAGATGCAGCGCGTGATCGCCGAACGTTACCCTGCGTCGGAATGGAACATCTACGCCGCGCAAGCCTCGGACGGCGAAAACTATTCGGGCGACTCCGCCCATTGCGCCGAACTTCTGAACGGCGACATCATGCAGCTTTGCCAGTATTTCGCCTATGTCGAGATCATTGGCGAGGCCGAGGCCAAGATCCTGACCAACCCGAACAGCGGAACAGAGCTTTGGCGCGCCTATCTGGGCGTGTCCGGGAAATGGCCGAACTTCGCCCTGAAGCGCATCGCGCGGCGTTCGGAAATCTATCCGGTGTTCCGCGAACTTTTTTCCACCGCGCCGGAGACCTCTGATGCCTGACGGAACCCGCGACGGAACCCTGCTGTTCGACCGCAGCGACTGGACCTTCGACACCATGCGGCGGACCTTCGATGCCATAATCGATGTGGCGGAAAAGGATCTTGGCCTGGACCTTTATCCCAACCAGATCGAGATCATCTCGTCCGAACAGATGCTCGATACCTATTCCTCGACGGGGATGCCGCTCATGTATCGGCACTGGAGCTTCGGGAAGCACTTCATCCAGCACGAACACCAGTATCGCCGCGGCATGCGCGGGCTGGCCTATGAGATCGTCATCAACTCGAACCCCTGCGTGAGCTATTGCCTCGAAGACAATTCGATGGCGTTGCAGGCGCTGGTCATGGCCCATGCGGCCTGTGGGCATAACCACTTCTTCAAGAACAACCACCTGTTCCATCAGTGGACCGATGCCGACGGAATCCTCGATTATCTCGACTATGCGCGTGGCTTCATCCAGAAATGCGAGGAACAGCATGGATCGGCCCAGGTCGAGACGCTTCTGGATGCCGCCCATGCCTTGATGTCGGTCAGCGTCTTCCGCCACCGTCGTCCGCCGATGCTGACCGAGCGGGCCGAGCGCGAACGCGAACGCCGCCGGAACGAAGAGGCCGAACACGCCGTTCACTACATCTGGTCCGCGCACGAAGCCGCCGACCACCCCGGCGGGACCGAACGGGCCGTGCAGGAACGCAAGAGCCGCATGCGCCTGCCGGAAGAGAACCTGCTTTATTTCATCGAAAGCTATGCGCCGAAGCTGCAACCCTGGGAACGCCAGATCCTTCGCATCGTGCGCAACATCGCGCAGTATTTCTATCCGCAGCGCCAGACCAAGGTGATGAACGAAGGCTGCGCCTGTTTCGTGCATTACCACATCCTGAACCGGCTTCATCAGACCGGCCGGATCGGCGACGGCGCGATGCTCGAGATCCTGCACAACCATACGAGCGTGCTGTTCCAGCCGAATTTCGACGATCCGCGCTATTCGGGGTTGAACCCCTACACCGTCGGCTATGCGATGATGACCGACATCCAGCGTATCTGCACCGATCCGACCGAGGAAGACCGCGCCTGGTTTCCCGACATCGCGGGCAGCAAGGACTGGCGCAACGTGCTGAAGGATGCTTGGGCGGGCTATCGCGACGAAAGCTTCATCCAGCAGTTCCTCAGCCCCAAGGTCATGCGCGACCTGCGGCTGTTCGCGCTGTCGGACAAGGGGGACGAGAATTTCTACCGCGTGTCCTCGATCCATGACGAGGCGGGCTATCGCGACCTTCGTGACGCGCTGGCCAGCGCCAACAACCCGTCGCTTTCGGACCCCGATATCCAGGTCGTCGATGTCGATCTGCTTCAGGACCGGGTGCTGCACCTGCAACACCGCGCGACATCGGGCATTCCGCTGGCGGAAGACGATGTGCGGCGCACGCTGGACCATTGCCGGCGGCTATGGGGCTACGACGTGTCGCTGACGCAGGGTTGATCGGCTTTCAGCCCAGCGTCGGGTCAAGCTTGTCGCGCAGCCAGTCGCCGACCAGTGACACGGCGAGCGTGGTCAGCACGATCACCGTTGACGGGGCCAGCATGATCCAGGCCGCGCGGGTGATGTATTCGCGCCCGTAGCCCACCATGTTGCCAAGGCTGGTCATCGGCGGCTGCACGCCAAGGCCCAGGAAAGACAGGCCGGATTCCAGAAGGATCACCTCGGGGAAGACGAGCGTCATCGACACGATCAGCGTCGAGGCGATGTTGGGCAGGATGTGGCGCAGGTAGACCCGTGTCGGCTGTGCCCCAAGCTGGGTGATGGCGGTCGCATAGCCCTGCGCACCGGCCGAAATCGCAAGGCCGCGGGCGATGCGGGCGTAACGCTCCCACCCGTAAAGGCCCATGAGGCCGATCAGCAGCGGCAGCGAATTTCCGAAGAAGGCCAGAACGCTCAGCGCCAGGATCAGGAAGGGCAGGGCGGCCTGGAAATCGGCCAGCATCAGGACCGCCTGTTCGACCAGGCCGCGGAAATGCGCGGCCAGAAACCCCAGGGATGTGCCAAGCACCGCCGAGATGATCGTGGCGCCGAAGGCGATCAAGAGCGAGATGCGGATCGACACGATCAGACGCGACAGCACATCGCGGCCCAACTCATCGGTGCCAAGAGGGTGGGCCCAGGTCTGGAACGGGCCGACCAGCCGGTATTTCAGGTCCATCGCCGTGAAGGAAAACGGCGTGATCACGTCGGAAAGCACCGCGACCAGAAGCATCACCGCGATCCAGCCCGTGCCAAGCGCCACATACCAGGGCATCTTGGGCAGCAGGCGTTTGCGGGCAGGCGCGGGGGCGGCGGCGGTCGGATAGATATCGGTCATCTCGGGGTCCTTTATGCGCCGGCGGTCGCGCCGTGGCGCAGCCGCGGATCAAGCGCGCCATAGAGGAAATCGACGATCAGGTTCGAGGTGACCATTGTCGCCGCCACCAGCAGCAGGATGCATTGCACCACGGCCAGATCGCGGTTGGCCACCGCCACCACCAGAAGCCGCCCGACTCCGGGCCAGGAAAACACGCTTTCCACCACGACCGCGCCGGCGATCAGGCTGCCCACAAGAAAGCCGATCAGCGTCACGGTCGGGATCGCGGCGTTGGGCAGCGCATGGCCGCGCACCACGGCGGCCCAGGGCAGCCCCTTGGCAGATGCGGTGCGGATATAGGGACGGCCCAGCACCTCGAGCATGGCAGAGCGGGTAAACCGCGCCAGTGCTGCTGCCCCGCCTGCACCCAGCGTCAGGACTGGAAGGATGGCGTGCCAGAAGGTGTCGCGCCCGCCCGAAGGCAGCCAGCCGAGGTTAACGGCGAAGATCAGGACCAGCACCAGCGACAGAACGAAGCTCGGGATCGCAAAGCCGAAGACCGCGCCGATCATGACCGACCGGTCGAAGGCGGTGCCCTGATGCAGAGCCGCATAGACGCCCGCCGGAACACCAAGCGCCAGTTTCAGCAGCAGGGCTGGCAGCGTCAGGGCGAGGGTGGCGGGGATACGCTCCATCACCAGTTCGATCGCCGGGCGGCCATCGCGCATGGAAATCCCAAGGTCGCCCCGGAAGATCGCGGCGAAGTAGTCCAAGTATTGCACCCAGACCGGCTGATCGAGGCCCCAGGCCTTTCGGAACGCGGCAATCGCGTCGGGCGGCGCCTCGGGGCCAAGGATGATGACCGCCGGATCGCCCGACAGCCGCAGGACGACGAAGGCGAAGGTCACGACCAGCGCAATGGTGATCATCGCGCGCAAGAGACGCGTCAGGATGTAGCGGATCATCAGGCGGCAACCTTTGCGACGGGTTCGATCAGATGGCAGGCGGCGCGGCGGCCTGTCCCCGCCGGGACAAGCGCGGGCACCTCGGACCGGCAGCGCGCCGTTGCGACCGGGCAGCGCGGATGAAAGGCGCAGCCCGAAGGCCGCGCGGCGGGGTTCGGCGGTTCGCCTGTCAGGATGACCTGTTTGATCCGGCGCGGCCCCGGCGTGGGGGCGGCGGACACAAGGGCGCGGGAATAGGGGTGCTGCGGGTCGTGGAACACCTGCGCGGCGGGGCCTTCCTCGACGATGCGGCCCAGATACATGACCGCGACGCGGGACGAGATCTGGCGCACGACGCGCAGGTCGTGGCTGATGAACATCATCGCAAGACCGCGGGTTTTCTGCAGGTCGATCAGCAGGTTCACCACCTGCGCCTGGATCGAGACATCCAGCGCCGAGACTGGTTCATCGCAGACCAGAAGATCGGGGTTGGTGATCAGTGCGCGGGCGATCACCACCCGCTGCCGCTGGCCGCCGGAAAGTTCGTGCGGGTAGCGCGCGCCGTGGTCGCGCGACAGGCCGACGGCGACCAGCGCCTCAAGCCCTGCGGCGCGGGAGTCGCCGGGAATGCCGTGAATGGTCAGCGGTTCGACGATCTGCTCAAGCACCGTCCAGCGCCGGTCAAGCGCCGCCAGCGGGTCCTGGAACACCATCTGCATCCGCTTGCGAAGCCCACGCCAGGCGGAGGTTCCCAGCAGGGGCATGGGCGCGCCATCGAAAGACACCGAACCTTCGTCGGGCTGTTCAAGTCCCAGCGCCATGCGGCCCATCGTGGACTTGCCGGAGCCGGATTCGCCCACAATCCCAAGGGTTTCGCCCGGCATCACCTGAAGGCTGACGCCATCGACGGCGCGGACAAGGCGGCGCTGGCCGAACAGGCCCTTGCGGGTGACATATTCCCGCGCGACGCCATCGAGTGTCAGAAGTGCGCTCATGCCAGCACCTCGGCCGTGTGGGATGTGGTTTCCAGAGGGGCGGCGACCTGCGGACGCAGATCAAGGGTCGGGCGGGCGCAGGCCAGACGCCGGCCCGGGGTCGTGGCCCGTAGCGCGGGCACGGCAGAAAGGCAGACCGGTTCCGCATAGGCACAGCGCGGACCGAAGGCGCAGCCGGGCGGCATGGCGCGGGGGTCGGGCACGACGCCCGGGATGGCCACCAGACGGCGTTCGTCTTCAAGCGTCGGCAGGGCGTCGATCAGGCCGCGGGCGTAAGGGTGGCGCGGCTGGTCGAAAATCTCGGCAGCAGGGCCGCTTTCGACGATCCGGCCCGCATACATCACCGCCACGCGGTCGCAGTTTTCAGCCACCACGCCAAGGTCATGGCTGATCAGCACCATTGCCATGTTCAACTCACGCCGGATCTGGCGCAGCAGATCAAGGATCTGCGCCTGGATGGTCACGTCAAGCGCGGTCGTCGGTTCATCCGCGATCAAGAGGTCGGGCTGACCCGCAAGGGCCATCGCGATCATCACCCGCTGGTTCTGGCCGCCCGACATTTCGTGCGGATATGAATTCAGGCGTCCCTCGGCATCGGGAATTCCCACCAGATCCAGAAGCCGCCTGGCTTCGGCCTTGATGGCGGCGCCCGAAAGACCCCGGTGCAGGGCCAGAACCTCGGCCATCTGCCGGCGGATCGACAGCACCGGATTGAGCGCCGATGACGGTTCCTGGAAGATCATCCCGATCCTGCCGCCCCGCACCTGTTCGATATCCTGAACAGGCACGGTCAGCAGATCCTTGCCGCCGAGGATCACGCGACCCTCGACAGCGGCTTTTTTCGGCAGAAGCCGCAAGGCCGCCAGCCAGGTGACCGACTTGCCCGAACCGGATTCGCCCACGACGCCCAGCGCCTCGCCGGGGTGGACCGTCAGGTCCACCCCGCGCACGGCCGGCGCGCCATCGAACGACACGCTCAGACCTTCGATCCTGACCAGCGGCTCACGCATGGCGGTCAGAGCGCGAAGTTGCCGGGGCCGAAGTCCATGGCGAAGGCGGGGGCCGCTTTCCACTGGATCGACTTCGGCTTGGCGGTGAAGGTCGCGTTCTGGTGCAGGACGGTATAGGCCGGGTCTTCGCGTTCGCAGATTTCCAGCATCCGGCCGAAAGCCTTGCGGCGCTGGGCGCGGTCGGTCGAGGTTTCCAGAACGAGGCACAGTTCGTTCATCTCGGCATTGGTCCATTCGCCGACCTGCTGCTGCTGGCCGTTCGGGCCGTGCTGGGCGACGATCGACGACACCGGATCGTTGAACGGGGCCGAGTTCGACCAGTCGCGCACGGCGCGGGTGTCGCCCTTTTCCATGATCTGCGCCCAGTTTTCCTTGGATTCGATCTGGACGTTCAGGCCGACCGCCTTCCACATCTCGACCAGAACCTGCGCGGTGGCGTTCTGGTTGGTGTAGTAGTTGTTCAGCAGGCGGTAGGGGATCGCGTCGCCCTTGTAGCCGGCTTCCTTCACCAGGCTCATCGCCAGTTCGGGGTTGAACTCCGGCACGGTCCATTCGGCGTGGAACATGTCGCCGTAGTAGGGCCACTGCAGACCCGCCGGAACCTGGGTACGACCGGCCCAAAGGCTGTCGACGATCGCCTGGCGGTCGATGGTATGGGTCATGGCGCGGCGGATGCGGGCGTCGGCCAGCTGGGGGTGGTTCTTGTCGAAGACGGTCAGGCGGTGGTTCAGGATCGTGCCGCCCTGGACTTCGAAGCCGGCATTGCCTTCGATCTCGCCGATCAGGTCGGGCGGGATGTCGCAGGCGAACTGGTATTCACCCGACAAAAGGCCGTTCACGCGGCTGGCGACTTCGGGAACCTCGACGAAGCGGATCGACTTCAGCGGGGGCAGTCCGCCCCAGTAGTCGTCATGCGAAACCAGCAGCAGTTCGGTATCGGGGGTGAACTTTTCGACCTTGTAGGGGCCGGTGGTGACGGGCTTGCGCGCCCAGTCGAGGTAGGAGGCCGCTTCTTCCCAGCCGCGGCGCGACATGATGTCGGAACCGTAGCGCAGCAGGCGGCCTTCCAGCGTCACATCCGGCGTCGCGTTGACGAAGCGCACGGTATACTTGTCGACGATGTCGACGCGGGCCAGGTCCGGCCAGGCGCGGCGGGCGACGGCCGGGACTTCCGGCGGCAGTTCCTTGCCGGGGCGCGGGGTCGGGATCGCCTCGAAAGCCTTGATCGTTGTGCGGTTCTTCGGTTCGGTATCGGCGAACATGCGCTCGCGCGAGAAGGTGAAGACCACGTCTTCGGCGGTCATTTCATCGCCGTTGTGGAACTTGACGCCTTCGCGCAGCTTCAGCTCGACCGTCTGGTCGTCGATGCGCTTCCATTCCGTCGCCAGAAGCGGCTTCGGCTGCAGCTGGCCGCGCAGGTCGCGGCCGATCAGGGCTTCCCAGATCGAGCCGAAGAAGATCCGTTCGCCGACGTTGGACTGTTCGCGCAGCACGTCGAGCGTGTTCGAGTTGGTGATCTTCTGCACCGCGATGGTGATGGACGGACGGTCGGCCTGCGCGATGGCGAAGCGCGGCAGCACGAGGCTGCCCGCGGCTGCGGCGCCAAGGCGCAGGGTGTTGCGACGGCTGATCAGCATGAATGTCGTCTCCTGATTCAAGGGAAACCGTTAACGGTTGGGCCTTCTTTGGGGTGGGGATGTGAACGCGATCTGACGTCTGCATGAAGCTTTGATCACGCCTATGCGTCAGAAATAACACGGGAAAATGCGAAAGGGGGGTCGGCGACGGGCACGGGAAAAAGAACCGCCGGAGGAACCGGCGGCCCCGTGTTTACGGTGCCGGCCCCTTAGCGGCGCGCGGCGCGATCGCGGCCGAAGTTTTCGGCGGCGATGACCGGATGGCGGTCGAGGAAGTTCTCGAAATGGACGACGCAGGCGTCGTCATCCGCCAGCACCACGGCATATTGGCCGGGGCCTTCCAGCCGTTCCTGAGGGCTTGCGTGGCTGGGCAGGTTCAGGCTGACGTTGTAGTGCCCGCCCGCCAGCGTGGTGAAGGGAATGCCCTTCCAGATGCCCGTCGTGGTGATGTGGACATGGCCCGCGATCACCTGACGCACGTCGGGGTGGCTTAGCAACACCTCAAGAAACGCCGGGGCGTCTTCCAGGATGATGTCATCCACCGGCATCGACAGCGGCATCGCATGGTGATGCAGCACCACGATCACCGGGCGATCCCGCGCCTCGTCGAGGCGGGCTTGCAACCAGTCGCGCCGCGCCGCGCAGATCACGCCGCCGACCAGCCCCGGTTCGGTGCTGTCCAGAAGGATGATCCGGTGGCCCTTCAGGTCGATGACCTTCTGGACATGACCGTTGTCATCGGCGTGTTCGTTGCCGAAGACCTGCAGGAACACGCCCCGGTCGTCGTGGTTGCCCAGCATCAGATGCGTGTCCACCGACAAGGGCGCGATGACCTTTGCCAGACGGGCGTAGGCCTCGGCCTCGCCCAGATCGGCGAGGTCGCCCGCAAGGATGCAAAGATCGGCGTCGGCGTGGTGGGTGTTCACGCTTTCGACCGCCGCCGCCAGCCGCGCCGCGGTGTCGAGGGTGTTGGACACCTCGCCTTCCGGCACCAGGTGCAGGTCGGACATGATCACCAGCTTGAGCGGCCGGTTGGCGTTGAAATCATCCCTCATTGCGCCAACCCCAGGCCTTCCAGATAGGCCATCGAGGCCGCGATCCCGGCCTTGTCACGCAGTTCAAGGATCAGGCGCGGCTTGACGTTCAGCGTGGCGATGGCGCGGAACACGGCCGTCCAGCGGATCGTGCCTTCGCCCAGCGCCCAGTGGCGGTCGGCATAGCCTTCGGCATCCTGCAGGTGGATGTGGTCAAGCAGGTCGCCCGCGGCGGTCACGAAATAGTCGACGGGGGGCGCGCCGGTGCTGCCGTGGGCGTAATGGGCGTGACCGGTGTCGATCGAGAGTTTCAGCGCGGGCGAGTTGAAGCTTTCGACCAGACGCTGGCGGTCCTTCGGGTCGATGTCCTCGATGTTCTCCATCACCAGGGTGACGCCCTGGTTTTCGGCCTGCTTGACCGCCGCGCCGATGCAGGCGTGGACGTTGTCCATCAGCTTCTGGCGGTTGTCGGGATAGTTGTCGAGGTTGTTGTAATCCCAGGTCGTATAGGGCGAATGGATCACCATCTGTGTGGCGCCGACCGCTTCGCAGATCCCCAGGCCCTGCGCCATGCGGCGGGCGACGACGCGCTGCACTTCCGGGTCCGAGGTGCCGATGGTGAAGCCCCAGAACGGGCCGTGGATGCCCAGGCGGCCAGTGTAGCCATCCAGAAGCTTGCGGGTATGTTCGGCCTCGGCCGACCAGTCGCCATCCAGCACCGCGGCGGTGTGGAAGGCCTGCAGTTCCAGATCGCGGTTCTTGTCGAGGATCCAGTTGCGCCAGGTCTGGAGGCCTTCGGTCCCCAATGCCGCGCCGATGACGGGAAGTGACATGTCGTCTCCTGCTGTTCGGTTTCGAACCAGCGGTTAGGCGACGCCCGTAACTGCAGGGTGACGTTGGGATGAGAGTTCGGTTACACCCTTGGGTCGCTGACCGACCCTAGCTGGCGGTGTTCTGGGCCAAGGCTTCAGCCTTCCGCGCCCGGGCTTTCTGGCGGGCCGGTCCCAGCCGCACCAGCATGAGCGCCGCGGCGATGACGATGGTGCCCACGATGATGATGAAAGCCGCCGAGGCGATGGCCGGGCTGATGTTTTCGCGCAGGGTGGAAAACATCTGCCGCGCCAGAGTGCGCTGGTTCGGGCCGGCGACGAACAGGGTCAGCACCACCTCATCCAATGACGTCGCGAAGGCCAGAGCCGCGCCCGACAGGACGCCGGGCATGGCCAGCGGCAGCGTCACCAGACGGAACACCCGCCAGGGCGAGGCGCCAAGGCTTTCGGCGGCGCGTTCGACCCGCCGGTCGACGCCCGCAAGCGCCCCCGAGACCGAGATCACCACGAAGGGCAGGGCGATCACGCTATGGGCCACGATCACCGAGAAATAGGTCGAATTGATACCCAGCCGCACGAACATCGCCTGCATGCCGACGCCGAGGACCACCGCCGGAACCACCATCGGCAAGAGGAACAGGGTGCGGATCTGGTTCTTGAGGCTCAGTTCCCGCGACCGCAGGCCAAGGGCGGCGAGCGTGCCCAGAACCGTGGCCAGAACCGTCGTCGACGAGGCGATGATCGCGCTGTTCAGGATCGCACGGTTCCAGGTGGCGTTGTTGATCAGTTCCGAAAACCAGCGGAAGGAAAAGGCCGGGATCGGATAGGTCAGGAACGCGCTTGAGGTGAAGGCCAGCGGCAGGATCACCAGAAGCGGCGCCACAAGGAAGATGACGATCAGCGTGGCGTAGATGGCCTTGGCGTATTTCATCCCCGTCACCCCATCTGTCCGGGTTCGCGCGACAGCCGGTTGTAAAGCGCGTAAAGCACCAGCGTCAGCACCAGAAGGATCAGGCCCAGGGCGGCGGCCATGCTCCAGTTCGCGGAGCCAGTGGCATAGAAGGCGATGACATAAGAAATCATCTGGTCGGTCGCGCCGCCGATCAGCGCGGGCGTGATGTAGTAGCCGATGGCCGACATGAAGACGAGAAGCATCCCTGAGACGACCCCCCGCAGGCTGAGCGGCAGAAGAACCCGCAGGAAGGCGCGGACGGGATGCGCGCCCAGCGAGGCGGCAGCGCCCATCAGGTTGCCGGGCACGGTCAGCAGCACCGAATAGATCGGCAGCACCATGAAGGGCAGCAGCACATGGGTCATCGCAAGCACGACGCCGAAGCGGTTGTAGATCAGCACGAGCGGGCCGTTCGTGAGGCCAAGGCCCATTAGCGCCTGGTTGATGAGGCCGTTTTCCTGCAGAAGGATCATCCAGGCCGCCGTCCGCACCAGAAGCGATGTCCAGAGCGGCAGAAGAACCGCGCCCAAAAGCAGCGCGCGCTTCCATCCGGTGACGGAAGCCGTGACCATCGCGTAGGGCAGGCCGATTAGCAGGCAGCAGATCGTGACCATCGCCCCCGTCCAGAGCGTGCGCAGGAGGATCGCGGCATTGGCCGAACTGCCGGCGGGCATCGACTGGATCGAGCCGTCGGCGCCGCGTTCCATATCGACCGAAGCCAGCAGATAAGCGTCGGTATAGGGCGAGGCGTTTTCGCGGATCGCAAGCCAATAGGCGGTGTCACCCCAGCGCTTGTCGATCTCGGGCAGGGGTTGGTCGGGGTTTTCCTTGAGCGCCGTCACGGTCTTGCCCATCAAGGACCGGAACCCGGATTTCGAGGCGTTGAGCCGCCGGATCACGTCGCCCATCGCCATTTCGTCGGTGTTGGTGGCGATATCGGACCTGAGCGCGGCCTGCACCTCATCGTCAGGCAGGCCTTCGCCGTTCCAGCCGGAAATGGCGGAGGCCGTTTGCGGCAGGACGCGGGAAATCGCCGGGTCCGAGACCGCTTGCGAAATCACCGTCACCAGCGGCCAGATGAAGAAGACCCCCAGAAAGATCAGAAGCGGCGCGATGAGGACCAGCGCCTTCAACTGCGGGGCGCGGCTCATGGCGCGATGACCCAGCCGTCGGTTGGCCGGAAACTCAGCGCGACCTGCGATCCGTTCGGCCATTCGGCGGCCTTTCGCGGAACGCGGGCGATGATGCGGCCGACCGGGGTGGTGACCACGATGCGCAGGTGGTCGCCCTGATAGATCGTGTCGGCGACCTCGCCGCGCAGGCTGTTCAGACCGGCAAGCGCGTCTGAAGGCCCATGCAGGTCGATCCGTTCGGGCCGCAGCGACAGAAGCGCATCCGATCCCGCCGCAAGGCCCGGCGCGCCTTCGGCATGCAGGACGCTGCCATCTGCAAGTGTCAGCGCGATCTTGCCGCCTTCGATGCCAGAGATCTTTCCTGCCAGAAGGTTGGTTTCACCGATGAATTCGGCCACGAACCGGTTCGCGGGGTGGTCATAGACCTCGCGCGGGGCGGCGCATTGCTGGATCTGGCCCTTGTTGAAGACGGCGATGCGGTCCGACATGGTCAGGGCCTCATCCTGGTCATGGGTGACGAAAATGATCGTGAGGCCCAGCCGGTGGTGAAGCTCGCGGATATCAAGCTGCATCTGTTCGCGCAGTTGCTTGTCCAGCGCGCCCAAAGGTTCGTCCATCAGCACCACGCGCGGTTCGAACACCAGCGATCGGGCCAGCGCCACGCGCTGTTGCTGGCCGCCCGAAAGCTGGCCGGGCATCCGGTCGCTCAGGTGGCCAAGCTGCACCATGTCGAGCGCGCGTTTGACGCGGGTTGCGATTTCGGACCGGGGCGTGCCGCGCATTTCCAGCGGGAAGGCCACGTTCTTCGAAATGGTCATGTGCGGAAACAGCGCGTAGTTCTGGAACACCACGCCCATGTCGCGCTTGTAGGTCGGCACATCGTTCAGGCGCTGACCGTCGAGCGTGATGGCGCCCCCGGTCACGCTTTCGAAGCCCGCGAGCATCATCAGAAGCGTTGTCTTGCCTGACCCGGACGGCCCCAGAAGGCTTACGAATTCGCCGCGCCGGATGGTCAGGTCCAGGTCTTCCACGACGCGGACAGCGCCGTAATCCTTGGTGACCTTGTCGAAACGCATGAAGTTATCGGTCACGATTCCCCCTTCGTGATCGTGGAATGAAAGCCCCGGGTCGCGGCTGACGTTCCGGTCTTTTCGAAAAGGGCCGGCCAACCTGCGCTGACCGGCCCCAGAGATTTTACTGCGCGACCCAGGCGTTGAACCGTTGCGTCAGTTCCTCGGAATTGTCGACCCAGAAGTCGACGTTCAGCGGAATGGAAACGGCAAGGTTTTCGGCATAGGTCGGCAGGTCGGGGGCATATTTCGCATCGACCATCTCGGCCGCCTTCTTCACCGGCAGACCGTAGGCGATGTGTTCGGGCAGTTTCGAGAGGTTCTCGGGCGCGTTGGCGAAGGCGATGAAGTCCATGCCGTCGTCCTTGTTCTCGGCGCCTTTCAGGATCACCCAGCTGTCGACGGCATAGATGCTCTGGTTCCAGACCAGCTTCATGTTGGTGCCTTCGGTCTTGTTCAGGCCGGTGATGCGGCCGTTGTAGGCGGTCGACATCACCACGTCGCCGGTCTGCAGCAGGCTGAGCGGCTGCGCGCCGGCTTCCCACCAGACGAGGTTCGGGCGCAGTTCATCCAGCTTCTTGAAGGCCCGGTCGACGCCTTCCGGGGTGGCAAGCACATCATAGACCTCATTGGCGGGAACGCCGTCGGCCATCAGGGCGATTTCCAGCGAATATTTCGCACCCTTGCGCAAGCCGCGCTTGCCGGGGAACTTGTTCACATCCCAGAAATCGGCCCAGCTTTTCGGCGTCTCGCCCGTCAGCTTGTTGCCGTCATAGGTCAGCGCGACCGACCACACGATATGGCCCGCGCCGCAATCCGACGTGCCAGCCTCGATGTAGGAGTCCTTGCCGCCGAGCTTTTCCCAATCGAGCTTTTCGTAGATGCCATCGGCGCAGCCCAGCGCCAGTTCCTCGGCCTCGACCTGAACCACGTCCCAGTTGGGCTGACCGGCCTTGACCTTGGATTGCAGCACGCCGTAGCCGCCTTCCCAGGCCTCATCCAGAACGGGCTTGCCCAGCTTTTCGGCGAAAGGCTTGAAGAACAGTTCGCGCTGGGCGTCCTGGAAGGTGCCGCCCCAGGACACGATGGTCAGGTCGCGGGCAACCGCGGCGGTGCTGCCAAGCGCCAGCAGGACGGCGCCCGCGGCGAGGGCATTGCGGTAGCCGGCAAATCGTTTGCTTGTCATTGTTTTGTCACTCCCCTGTTTTTTACTTGGACGTTACAACTGTCGCGCGGAATTTCACAAGCCCCGCGCGACATGATGTTTCAATTCTGTTCCACCCGGAAGGCGGCGGCCCGCCGGTGGCCTTCCAGCCCTTCAGACGCGCTTTGCCGGATCGCGGGCCATGCGACCTGCGCCACCGCGCCGTCGTCAAGCCATTGGTGGGTGCAGATCTTTACATAGGACCCGACCCAAAGCCCGCCGGTATAGCGGCCCGCGGCCATGGTGGGCAGGGTGTGGTTGGTGCCGATGCATTTGTCGGAATAGACCACCGAGGCATTTTCCCCGATGAAAAGCGAGCCGTAGTTCGACAGATCCCGCGCCATTGCCATCGCGTCCCTGGTGTGGACCTGAAGGTGTTCGGCGGCGATCACATCGGAATAGGCGATCATCACGGCGCGGTCGGGGACCACGGCAATTTCGCCATAGTCGCGCCACGCGACACCGGCGACGGGGGCGGTGGGCAGGTCCAGAAGCTGGCGTTCGACCTCGGCCAGCACGGCCCTTGCCAATGCCGGGTCGGTGGTGATCAGGCCCACGCGGGTGCGCACGTCATGTTCGGCCTGGGCCAGCATGTCGGTCGCGATCATGCGCGGATTGCCGGTTTCGTCGGCAAGCGTGTAGATCTCGCTGGGCCCGGCCAGCTGGTCGATGCCCACGGGGCCGAAGACCTGACGCTTGGCTTCGTTCACGAAGGCATTGCCGGGACCGACGATCTTGTCGACCTTCGGGATGGATTCGGTTCCGTAGGCCATCGCGGCGATGGCCTGCGCGCCGCCGACGCGGAAGATGCGGTCGGCGCCCGACATGTGGCATCCGGCGATCATCGCGGGGTGGGCGTTGGGGGGCAGGCAGGCGATGACCTCTTTCACGCCCGCGACCTTGGCCGGGACGATGGTCATCACCGGGGCCGAAAGCAGCGGGTAGCGCCCGCCCGGGACGTAGCATCCGACCCGGCCGATCGGGATGACGCGGTGGCCGAGGTGGACGCCGGGCAGGGGTTCGACCTCAAGCGGCAGTATGGTGCCCAGCTGGGCGCGGGCGAAGGCGGTGACGTTGTCGATGGCGAATTGCGTGTCGGCGCGGGTCTGCGGGTCCAGCGCGGCGACGGCGGCTTCGCGGTCGGCCATCGGCACTTCCAGCACTTGCAGGTCCGAATTGTCGAATTGCTTCGAATAGTCGCGTACCGCCGCATCGCCCCGGGCGGCGACTTCGGCAAGGATCGCCTTGACCGTCGCCTCGACGGGGGCGGTGTCGTTGACCGCGTCGCGGGCGGGGGATTTGACGAAAGTGATAGTCCCTTCAAGGGCTTCGGGCAGTCTGGCCATGCGGATGGTCCTGGGTTCGGGGATGAGGATAGCCGCAATTTATCCGGGCCGGCCCTGATTCCTGCAATTGCCTGACAGTGTGCCGGTGCATATCCTCACCGAAATTGGCAGCAGGAACAGCCCATGCCCCAGATCGGTCTTCATGTCCGCGAACTTCGCCGCCGTCGCCAGCTCAGTTCGCGCGGGCTTGCGGCCCGGGCGGGGATTTCGCATTCCACCATTTCGCTGATCGAACGGGACCGGATGAGCCCGTCGGTCGACACCCTGGGCGCGATCGTCGATGCGCTGGGCACGACGCTGGTCGAATTCTTCGCCGGCCTTCGTTCCAGCTACAGCTACAGTCCGGTCTATGCCCCGGAAGACTTTGTGGAAATCGGGAACCCGGAAGAAATCTCGTATCGCGCCATCGGCTTCAACCAACCCGCGAGGGCGATGCAGATGCTGGTCGAAACCTATGCCCCCGGCGCGGATACGGGCGAGATATTTTCGCACGATGCGCAGGAAGGCGGCTTTGTGCTGGAAGGCGTGATCGAGCTGACCGTGGGGGGCGAGGTCTACCTTTTGCCCCAAGGCCACGGCTATTACTTCGACAGCAACCTGCCGCACCGCTTCCGCAATGCGGGGCCGGGAGTGGCAAGAATAATGAGCGCGATCACCCCGCCCAGCTACTAGGGCTCAGGGCTGGCGCAGGAAGTTGGCGAAACCATTCAGGAATTCGCCCAGCTTCTTGCGCGTCGCATCATCCTTCAGGTTGCCCTGGCCATCGAACAGGGTCGCGGCGCGGGAAACCATCAGGCGGCCTTCGAACCAGGGTCGGGTGCGCAGCGTGCGCAGGACCGGCAGCCAGTGATCCTGCGAGAGGATCGTTCCGAACCCGCCCGACGAGGCGCCGATCACCGCCACCGGCTTGCCTCTGAACAGGTCCAACCCGCCGGGGGGGCGGCTCATCCAGTCGATGGCATTCTTGAAGACGCCGGGAATGCTGTTGTTGTATTCGGGCGTCACCAGCAAAAGCCCGTCGGCTTCCCCAAGCGCCTCTTTCAGGCGGGCGACGGCTTCGGGTGCGCCGTCCCGCGCCTCGGCATCGGCATCGTAAAGCGGCACCCCGTGGATCGAGCGGGCGTCCACCTTGACCCCTTCCGGCGCCACCTCGACGGCTGCCCGCAAGAGCCCGGCGTTGAACGATTCCCGCCGCAAGCTGCCGGAAATTCCAAGGATACGGGTCATGGGGACGTCCTTTTGCGATTTCGTGCAGGCTCGCGCAGATCGCAGCGGGTGGCAAGGCAACGCTGCGACCGCGGCGAAAGATCCCCGCTTGCGCAGGTGGTTCGCGGGGACGAAAAAGAAAGGATTCGGGCGCCGAAGAAATGCCCGTTTTCCAAAGCAGGCAAAGATCGAACCTCCATGACCGATTGGCTGATCCGCAATGGTTTCGATCCGGCGCGGCTGCGCTTTGCCTTCCGCACCGCGCTTGCCTGCTGGGCGGCGGTGGTTCTGGCCTGGGCGATGGGGCTTGAACATCCGCAATGGTCGGGGATGTCGGTCTGGGCCGCGTCGCAGCCGCTGCGCGGCCAGTTGCTGGAAAAGAGCTTCTTCCGGTTTGCCGGCACCGTCAGCGGGACTTTGGTCGGCGTCCTTCTGGTCTTCGGAATGCAGGTGCATCCGGTGATTCTGGTGGCGGGGCTGGCGGTCTGGGTGGGCGCCTGCACCTGGATCGGCAATCTGCAGCGGGGGCTGGTGGCCTATGGCACGGTGCTGGCGGGCTATTCGGCCTCGATGGTGGCGCTGCTCGACACCGCGCACCCCAACCGGGTGCTGCACCTGGGCGCGGATCGGCTGGCGACCGTTCTGACCGGCGTGGTGGTCGCGACGGTCGCGGGGTATTTCTTTGCCCGCCGTCTGGATGAGGCGGATCTGCGCGGCCAGATCCGGCGCCTGCTGTCAGACCTTCTGCGCCATCTGGCCGGGCAGGGCGCGGAACAAGGCGGGTCGGCGGATCACCTGTCGCGCCTTGCCGCCATCGAGGACGGGCTTGATCCCCATGCCGCAGGTTCGCTCCGGTCGCGGCGGGATGTGCATCTGGCGCGGAATGTGCTGCTGGCCGCAGTGCCGCTCTTGGTCCGCGATCCCGTCGTCGGCCCTGATCCGGCTGGTGCGTCAGACCTGATTGCAGCCGCGACGGCGCTGGAGCGGGAGGATGTCGAGGCGGCTGCCCGCCATCTGCGGGCCACGGACACCCCGTTGCGCGGCGATCTCGCGGCGCTGGCCGCGGCGCTCGCGGCCTGGTCCAGCGCGGCGTCGGACCGCCCCATCGCCCGCCGGTGGAGCTTCCGCGCCCCGGTGGTCCTTTACCGCGACTGGATCGGCGCGCGCGAGGCGGGATTGCGGGCCTTCGGTGCGATGGTGCTGTTCGGAACGCTCTGGATCGTCACCGGATGGACGGCGGGCCCGTTCATGCTGCTGGGGCTTTCGGTGATGATCTCGCTGTTCTCCACCTTTGAAAATCCGGCGATCACGATGCGCCATATCTTTGCCGGTCAGGCCATGGGCGTGGTCGGGGCGATCATTTGCCGCTGGTTGATCTGGCCCCATGCGGGAAGCGAGGCGCAGCTGATCGGGCTGATGCTGCCTTTCATCCTGCTGACGCCGGTGTTCGTGGGACATCGCCGCACCGCCATCGCGGGGATGGACTATGCGATGGTTTTCCTGCTGCTGTCGCAGCCGCATTTTCCGCTTGGCGGTTCGGTCGCGCACTCCGTCGCCATGGCGCTTGCGGTGCTGGCCGGGCCGCTGACGGCGCTGCTGGGCTACATGCTGGTCTTCCCGATGGACCTTCAGCGGCGGCAGAGGAACCTGATTGCCATGATGCGCCGCGATATCGCCGCCATTGCCCGCAGCCCGAAGGCGCTGGACCATCGCGCGGTGTGGCAGGCGCGGCTGTATCACCGTGTCTTGCGGCTGGTGCGGATTTCGGACCGGTTGGCGCGGGCGGAGGAACGGGCACAGGCCACGGGCCGCGCGATGCTTCTGCTGGCCCATGTGGCATTGCGGTGCCATGATGTGCGCGCAAGTCCCGATGCCACCCCTGCAACGGATCGCGCCGCGCGTGTCGTGCTGGAACGTCTGGCGCGGATCCAGACCGGGTCGCGGCAGCTTTCGTCTGCGCTTCACCGTCTGGCGCGCAGAACCGAAGGCGAGGACCGCAGCATCATGGAAAGCGCCGCTGAAGCCGCCGCCGACATCGGCTGAGCGGTCAAACCCGCGCCATCACCATGAAGACGACCATCATGCAGAGTTCAAACAGCGGCAACCTGCCCAGAAGGCCGCTGAAGGCCGTGCCGGGACGAAGCGCCCAGACGGATTCGGCGGAGCAGGGGGCGTCGCAGGGAAGCAGATCGGAGAACACGGCACTGGCTTTCACGGATTTACGCATCTTGACCTCTTACAACGTCCACTTGTTACGGTACTCGTCAACACACTCATACGAACGTGTATCCGACTGCTTCCACAAGGACAGAAAGCCAGACTTTCGGATGGGTTGGAACATGGTTTTCGAGACTAGTCAGAATGGTTAACGCGACAGCCATTCGCGGAGTCAAAAGCCTCGGATCGGCAGGATTTATCAAAATGCAAGAACATTAGCGATTTGCGAAGATGTTGGCCCGGGTGGGGCGAGGAAAATGCGAGCAGATGGAGCGGGTGAAGCCGTTCCTTCCGACGAGCCAGGGCAGGCCGCGAATGGATGGCGGGCGGGTTCTATGGTTCTATGTGGGATCGAGGCCCGGTCGAGAGAACGCTTTCACAAGGGCAGGTGGCGGAGAGGACCGGGCAGCCGCCGACCCTTCTCCCTCGTAAGCATTGACGACCGCGGGGATGGGGCAAAAAGCGCCTGCGCCGAAACAGGCGATGCGGACGCCAAATGCCAGTGCTTGGTTCAGTATCCAATCGTGGGGCGGATTTTGAGCGGATTGATTTCCCATGGATTTGGAGGCCGGCGCAAAATACTCCAAATGAGGGTATTTTCAGAACAAATTTCCTCGGGTTCCTCCGGGTCTGTACTGTTTCGGGTAACCCCTTAAGCCAGAGGACAAATCCGATGAGCGACGACATGCTTCACGTCATGGAATGGCACAACGGTGACAAGGAGTTCTCACCCTTCTCGGACGCCGAGATGAAGCGTCGTCAGGACGATGTGCGGGACTGGATGGCGAAGAACGACGTCGATGCCGCATTGTTCACTTCGTTCCACTGCATCAATTACTATTCGGGTTGGTTGTACTGCTACTTTGGCCGCAAATACGGCATGGTGATAACGCAGGACACGGCGACGACGATCTCGGCCGGGATCGACGGTGGTCAGCCGCGGCGGCGCAGCTTTGGCGGGAACATCACCTACACCGACTGGCGGCGCGACAACTTCTATCGGGCGGTGCGTCAGTTGACCCCCGGCGTCAAACGTCTTGGGATCGAATTCGACCACGTCTCGCTGGATTACATGCGTCTTTTGGAATCTGCGCTGCCCGGCGTGGAGTTCGTGGACATCGCTCAACCGTCCATGTGGATGCATTCGGCTCTGTTGCATAAATCGGGTGA
>DJWG01000071.1:0-549 GCA_002440945.1 Rhodobacteraceae bacterium UBA6236
CATCCTTGGTCACCACCGCGCCCGATGCGACGATCGCCCCGACCCCAAGCGTCACTTCGGGCTTGATGATCGCGCCATGTCCGATCCAGCAATCCGCGCCCAGCGTGGTGCGGCGCGACGCGCGGCGGGTGAAGAATTCGGCGTCGTCCTCCACGTCGTCCCAGTAATATTCCGAGCGATAAAGGAAATGATGCAGGCTCGCATGGTCCATCGGGTGATCTGTCGGCCCGATGCGGGTCATCGCCGCGATATTGGCGAACTTGCCGACCGTCGTGTTGGCGATGTCGGACAGCCGGTCGCAATAGGCGTAGTCTTCGAAGGTCGAATTGATGATCCGCGATCCAAGGCCCACTTCGCACCAGGCGCCGAAGCTGGAATTGACGATCTGGCAATCGGGGTGGATCAGCGGGGTCGTGGCGGAAAGCTTGGTCATGATGTCCTTAGAAGTTCAGCCCTTGATGAGCTTGCGGCGCAGCCAGCCTGACAGGGTGTCCATCAGCATGACCATCAGCACGATCAGCACAACGTAATAGCAGACCTCTTCCCAGT
>DJWG01000071.1:554-720 GCA_002440945.1 Rhodobacteraceae bacterium UBA6236
ACGATGGCGCCGATCACGGTGGCGCCGCGGGTGTTGGATTCCAGGAAATACAGAACCTGGCTCAGCAGCACCGGCGTGACCTGCGGGATCACCCCGAAGCGGGCGCCTTGCAGGCTGTTCGCGCCGGTGGACTTGATGCCTTCGACCTGCTTGCCGTCGATGTTCT
>DJWG01000071.1:783-3595 GCA_002440945.1 Rhodobacteraceae bacterium UBA6236
CGAAGCGGACCCAGCGGGCCGGCGTGAAGTTCGACGCGGCAAAAAAGCCCAGCGGCAGCGCGATGATCGCGGCGCCCATGGTGCCGAGGAAGGCCATGAGGATGGTTTCGAACATCGCCCAGGCCACGTCGCCATGTCGCCACATCTTGTTTGTCCAGAATTCGGACAGCATGTAGCCGATGTTGCTCTGTGCCGGGTCAATCCGGTCGCCGGTCAGGGCCAGGCCCGCAAGTTCAGCCCAGGATTTGTCATGGAACGGGCTGTCGAGCGTGAAGAAGAACAGCTCCCACCCGGCGAAATAGCGGAATGTCTCGACCTTGGAGCGGGAATAGGCGAAGCGCCCCGCGTCGGTAGTGACCGAGATCCGGGTGTCGGACTGGTTGATCCAGTTGGGCAGCGGTTCGGGCGCGCTGAGCGCGAGCTTGCCGCCTTCGGGGTGGATGTCGATGGTGCCATAGCCCGGCACGACATAACGCGCCCCGGCGGTGTCATAGGTCACCACATGACCTTTCCCGAGGTCGATGGTCGTCACGTCGCCTTCGGTCTTCACCCAGTCGGGCGCGGTGCCCTTGGCGTAGGTGCCTTTCGACTCCCCCTCGATGGCGACGGTCACCTCGCCGGAACGGTTGTCGCGCGTCGCATGGGTCTTGTGCGACCAGAAGTCCGACAAGAGGATCGCGGCATTGTCCAGCCGCGCCCGCCCGGCAAGGCCCGGAATATCGAAAGCGAAGAAGGCATAGGTCAGGTAGGCGAGGATCACGGCGGGAACGGCCAGCGAAACCAACCGCTTGCGCTGGAAGCTCAGTTCGATGCTGCGGGTCAGCGAGGTATCGGCCAGGGTCATCCCTTCGCTCCTTTCACCAGACGGTCGCGGTAGAAGCCCGAGAATTGGTCGATGACCATGATGGTCAGGAACAGCAGAAGGAAGATCGCGACCACCTGATCGAATTTCCCCGCGCCCCATTGCATGGCGATCTTCAGGNNNNGCCAGTTCGGCGCCACCTGCGGCAGGATCCCAAGCCACATGCGCTGCGCCCAGGTGCCGCCGACCGAGGCAAGGCCCTCGACCGGTTTCAGGTCGGCGTTCTCGGCGACTTCGGAAAACAGCTTGCCCAGTGCGCCGCAGGTGTGCAGCGCGATGGCGATGACGGCCGGCACCGGGCCACCGCCGAAGACGTAGATCAGCACCAGCGCGACCACGATTTCCGGGACGGCGCGGAAGGCATCCATGCTGCGGCGGAACAGCGGCAGCGCCCAGGGCCAGGGGGCCAGCCCGCGGGTCGAAAGCAGCGCCAGAAACGCGGCCCCAAGCGCACCGATGAGCGTGGCGACGCCGGCGATGTTGATCGTCTCGAACAGGGACGGCGCGAATTCCAGGAACAGGCCCGGCAGGTTGGCCCGCATCCTCCAGGCTTCGGACAGCACCTCGGAAGGGAACTGGAAGACCATCGGCAGGCCGGACAGGAAATCGCCGGCGTTGCGCATCTCGGCCAGGCGGAATCCCGAAGCCATCAGCGCCACGAAGACCACCAGAAGGATCCCGCCATACATGCGCTTGCGCCGCGTCATGTCCAGGTACTGGGCGCGGGTGTCGATGGCTGGCCGCTTCTCGGGCTCGGGCCAGAAGGAAATGTCGGCCATGGGATCCTCGGGACAAAGAAAATGGCCGGGCCCCCGCGAACGGAAGCCCGGCCCTGTCGTGATGAAAGCTTACTTCGCGCTCATCTTGCGGGCGGCGATCACGCCCAGGAAGTCATCGTGCGTGACCGGAACGAAGTCCTTCGCATCGCCGCCGGCGACGTTGTAGGCGCATTCCTTGTCGGTTTCCCACAGGTCGGCGGTCAGCTTGGTGACCTTGTCCTTCACGTCCTGCGGCAGGGCCTTGCGGACGACCATCGGGCCTTCCGGGATCAGCTTCGAGCGCCAGATTTCCACGAGGTCGTTCATGTCGACGAGGCCCGCATCGGCGGCCTTGCGGAACGCGCCCGAGGTGTAGCCGTCTTCCCAGTTGCCCAGGCCGTCGGCGAAGGACACGCCGGCTTCGAAGTCGCCGTTGTTGACGCCGACGATGGTCTGCTCATGGCCGCCCGACATCTTCACTTCCTTGAAGTAGTCTTCCAGCTTGCCGTATTTCTCGGTCAGTTCGGCGCCGGGGATCAGATAGCCCGAGGTCGAGTTCGGGTCGGCGAACGCGAAGACCTTGCCCTTGGCGTCGTCCATCGAGGTGATGCCCGAATCCTTGCGCGCGAAACCGATCGAGTAGTAGCCAGTCGAACCATCGACGTTCTGCTTGGTCAGCACGACATCGACCGCGTCCGGGTTGGTCAGGTAGGTCTTGGCATAGCCCGAGGCACCCAGCCAGGCCATGTCGATGGTGCNNATCACGCCGTCATAGTCGGCGGGGGTGAAGACCTTGACCGGCACGCCCAGCGCGTCCTCGATGCCCTTGCGGTAGCATTCGTTCGACGTCAGGCGGTCCTGGGCGTTTTCCCCGCCGAGGATGCCGATGTTGAATTCCTTGATGCCTTCGGCTTGCGCCGCGCCGGCCAGCGTCGCCGCGGTCACGGCAAGGGCGATGATCTTCTTCATGGTCGTCTCCGGTTGGATGGGCCCCGGCCGGGGCCACGGGGTAAAAGGAAGGGCTCAGGCCATCATCGTGGCGGCGTATTCGGCATCCGGCGCCTCGATGGCGGTGGAGGTCGTGGCTTCGCTGAACGAGGCGTCGGCGCCGTAGATATCGCGCGCCGCGCCGGTGGTCAGTTGTTCGGGGGTGCCGTCGAAGACCACGCGCCCGTCGCGCATGCCGATCACC